>SHXO01000040.1 GCA_009693245.1 Betaproteobacteria bacterium
GAGTGAGTTGCTCGGCGCGCTCTTGTACATCGAAGAATCCAGGCTGCTTGGGTTTGGGTTGCTTCCTGCGTTTGTCTTTCTTCATCGGCCTCGGGATCACTTTGCGCTTCGAGGCTTTTTATCACATCGATTCCAAATGCTCTACTCTACAATGTTGAATTATTAGAGGTGCCATTAAGCAGATTCTGGCCGAACCCCATCCGAACGCTCAGATTCCGCCAGCGACGTTCTCCCACGGCATACAGGCCTTAATGGATCCGGCCGACGCGATGCGCGAAGACAGTGATAGGCCGGGTGCGTTGGCTCTACTCAACAGCGCCTTGGCGCGCGAAGGCTTCGAGGCTTTCTATGCCGAAGACAAGCAGTGCTATCTGCGGCACATCGCAACAAAGACGGTCGTGTCCGCAATGACGAATCCGCACCGCCCGTTCTCGGCCTCTGAGCAACGAATAAGGCAACAGATCCTCACCTACCTCGATACCGTATCAGAGGATGAATTCATCGAGGAGATTTTGCTGCCGCTGTTCCGGCAGTTGGGATTCCATAGAATCACGGCCGCCGGCCACAAGGACAAAGCATTGGAGTATGGTAAGGATGTGTGGATGAGATTCACCTTGTCGGCGCAGCATGTTCTTTATTTCGGCATCCGAGCGAAAAAGGGCAAGATCGATTCGGCTGGCGCCACCAGAGATGGCAGCGCCAATGTCGCCGAGATCCACAACCAAGTCACGATGATGCTGGGGCATGAGATTTTCGACCCCGAGATCGGAAAGCGTGTCCTTGTGGATCACGCCTTTATCGTTGCCGGCGGAGAGACCACCAAAGCTGCTAGGAACTGGCTTGGTAACAAGCTCGATGCTTCAAAACGCAACCAGCTTCTCTTCATGGACAGGGACGACTTTCTGAACCTTTATGTCGTCGCGAATCTACCACTCCCCAAAGGATCGATGCCGGAAGTGCCCACTTCCGAAGAAGATGAACTACCGTTTTAGTCGGACCAAAGCCTAAGGTTGAGCTGGTCAATGGATGATAGGCCCATGAGTGCGAGGTTCAGGCACATTTCGTTTTCCAGCAATTCGAGCACTCGGACGGCTGCCGGTGCGCCAACGGCGGCCATGGCCGGTGCTTCGAGGCGGCTAGCGACGGCCGAGCTTACCAGTTCTGGCATCCAGCGTTCAGCTATTGGCCTCGGAAATCGCGTCGGCGATTGCCTTGGAACTTACACCGCGTTTCCTTAACGCGCTGACAATTTGGGGCAAACGCTCAGTCTCTAACTTCGCGAGGTCTTTGCGTAGTCCTAAGCCAACGTAAAATTTAAGCAGCGCTTGGTAGCCCGAGAATCCAAGGAGTGGAGCGATTCGCTTTAAGTCCTTTACAACATCCTCCGGCATCCTCATCGTGATCGAGGTCATTGGCCGGTCCTTGCGTAATCGTTTATCAATTAGTTCAGTCGTCTTCATGGAGTTGTCTTTCCTCTCGTGTTGCTGGCCATGCCGAAATAATTCGGATGGCATCCTCTTCAAGTACTACGTGCACCACGCACAAAATGCTCTCGCCGTCCTCCGTGTAATCGATCGCTTTGTCTCTTGCTTAGGATCGTCTGGTGGCATCCACTACTCGAACGAACGGGTCCAAGAACACTTGGCAGGCCCGCTCAAAACTAACGCGGTGTTTTCTCCAGTTGGATTCCGCTTTCTTTCGGTCCCAGATGAAGTTGATTCCGCGGTAGCTGAAATGCTCATTCACGTCATCACTTTACCTATATGTAATGCGTTTGTACATACAATTATCATGCTAAACCAACAGTTTGGTCATGTGGATTTCCGGGGTATCCTTGGCCTATCCCGCTTTTACGTTACACGGGTCTAGTTGACGTCGCTCAGGACGAACGGACTTATTCAACGTTTTCTCAGTAATCCTCACCAAGCAGCGGAAACCCGCTAAGGACGTGGGGCTCGCCCACCGGATCGGCCGGTAATACGCACTCGGGCTTGAGTTGGCCGATGGATGACAAGCCCATCAGCGCCAGATTGATGCGCATTTCGTTTTCTAGTAGCTCAAGCATACGCACGACGGCGGATGCGCCGCCCGCGGCCATGGCCAGCGCTTCGAGGCGGCCGATGCCTACCGCATCGGCGCCCAGCGCCAGGGCTTTGAGGATGTCGGTACCGCGAAGGACTCCGCCATCCACTACGATGGTTGCGCGGCCTGCCACCGCGCGGACCACTTCGGGCAGGGTGTCAAGCGCGCCACGTGCCTGATCGAGCTGGCGGCCGCCGTGGTTCGACACATAGATGACTTCCACACCATGTTGTACGGCGAGTTCCGCGTCTTCCGCGCAGGCGATGCCTTTGAGCACCAGTGGGATTTTGAAGCGGCCTTTGATGCGCTTGACCAGTTCCCAGGTCATGGAAGGTTGAAGGGTGAACGGTGGTCCGGGCATCACCTTGCCATCGGGGCCTCGCCGGCTCAGCGGGACGTAACCCTTCAACACGTCACGCTCGCGGCGGCTGTGAACTTGGGTGTCCACCGTCAGGCAGAACGCCTTGTAACCGGCCGCTTCCGTGCGGGCGATGGTGTCCATCATCCAGGATTCCTCGCCCAGCACGTAGAGTTGGTAGATTTTGGCACCGGCACATTCGCGGGCGACCGTCTCGTAATCCGGGCTGCACGCGGAACTGAGCATCTTGATGACGCCGAAGGTTTCCGCCGCCCGCGCCGCCGTCAAACCGCCTCCGCGCTCGTAGGTTTGCAGGGACCCGATGGGTGCCAGGACCACGGGTATGCGCAGATCGGTGCCGAAAACGTTGCGCCGGAGATTGACCGAGGAAACATCGTTCATCACGCGAGCTTTTAACGCAAGGCGCTCGAAGGCCAGGCGGTTGCGCTTCACTGTAGTCTCCGTTTCCGCCCCGCCGGTGACGAAGTCCCAATCGCCGCGCGGTAACTTCGCGCGTGCGCATGCGACGATTTCTTGCAGAGTGTTGAAGGTCTGGGTCACTTGGATGTCTGATGTTGAGAGCAACTCGATCTTACCTCGCAGCTACTTGCCCGCTTCAAATTCTCCCTCACCCCATCCCCTACCCACGACCCCCCCCCAGTTCGGGCGGGGAGCACGACACACCCTTCTCCCTTCGGGAGAAGGGACGGGGATGAGGGAAGAGACACCACGACAAGTTCATGGACGCAATTCGCGACGAAAACGTCGTGGCATCTCTCCCGGAGGGCGAGGGGCTATCCGATGTGCTTTGGCATTTGCGGCGCGATGAAGGATTGCGACAATTCGCCTGAACCATCGAAGAAGTGTAACGCGCCGTCCTCGTCGCAGACCCAAACTTCCTTTGCTCCCGCGGCGAGATAGAGAAGCGTCTTGTGGCGCATTTCTTCCCAAGTATTAGAGGGTGACATGATCTCGACGCAAAGAACCGAGGCACGCAACAAGAATCCGCGCCCATCGGCATTCACTGCAAAATCCGGCGGGGCGGCGGATAAATCGGGCGCCTTGACACCATCGGCTGTTTGAAGACCTAACTCTGGCCAAATTCTCCAGCTTGGCAGATTGGCTTTGATGGCCGTCATAATCTTGTCCGCGCGATCCGCATGAAGAAAGCCAATCGGAGGGTTCATAATGATTTGCCCTTGTGCGTTGGTTTCCCATGGCGCATCGAGCTTGAGGCTCTGGCCGTACTCGATGGCAGCCTCGGCCAAAGGATTGGGAATGAGTCGTTGCGGTGCATTCATGGGCTGTCTGGACTAAATCGATTCAGCGGAATGATACAGCTTTGAAGCAAATGTCCTCGGTGGCGTCTTGCGCTCAACTCGCCGGTGGCCGCTGGCACTTCCAGCACGGCCCCATCGATCTCATCATGGGTGCGGAGGGCGAGGCGGGGATGATAGAGAATGCCGTGGAGTGCGCCTGGGAGAGATTCCAGGGGGTGCTGCCGGAACTCGTGACGGAGTTAAGAACATTGCGCATGCCGGTGGAACAGGGCGGGCAATTGTTCGGGACCATCGCATGCCGCATGGCCAGTGCCTGCGCGCCTTTCGCGCCGCTCTTCATCACCCCCATGGCTGCCGTCGCGGGCGCCGTGGCCGATGAGATGATCGAGTTCTTTCGGATACCCGGCATCGCCAAAGCCTATGTGAACAATGGCGGGGATATCGCTTTGCATCTCACGCCCAGCACGAGTTTCCGCGTGGGGATGTGCGCGGGCGGCGATAGGAAGCCTACCGCCCTGGATGGAGCTTTTGAAGTGCGCGCGGAGACTTCGGTTCGCGGCATCGCCACCAGCGGCTGGCACGGCCGGAGTTTCAGCTTAGGTATCGCGGACGCCGTGACGGTGCTGGCGGAAACCGCCGCGAAGGCGGATGCGGCGGCAACCATGATCGCGAACGCGGTCAACGCCGAGAGCCCGGCGGTGGTACGCCGCCCAGCCAACTCGCTCAAGGACGATACGGATCTGGGCGCCCGCCTGGTAACGGTGGAGGTGGGCAATCTCACCGCGGAGGAAGTCGCGCAGGCACTCGAGAACGGGCAGCGCGCCGCGCAGGGTATGATGACAACAGGATTAATCGCGGCCGCGGTGCTTAAGCTGAAGGGTGCCGTGGCCACCGTGGGCGCCGCCGGAGCGGCGCGGCTACTATAGTTTCTTACGTATTCACTGTTGACAGGATGGGAGAAGAAATTGCGAAACGATGGTCTGGTTTTGGGGGATCAACAAGGGGATCGCCTCTTGTTCCACCTGGGGGATAAACAAGGGGGTTCTCCCCTTGTTACTAACATGATTGTTGCCGAAGCGAGTGCATGCGTTTTGGTTCCGGCTATGACGGCTTTGGGTTAAAGGTATGAAGGCGAGAATCCGAAAACTTCTTGTTCAGACCGAAGAAACGCGCATGGAGATGGGCAAGATGATCGAGCCCCCTACCCGGCGCGCGGCGGCGGTCGCGGTAATCGAGAATCCCTACGCGGGGCGCTACGTGGAGGATTTGTCGGAGTTGATGGATATCGGCGAGGAACTGGGCGCTTTGTTGGGTGAACGGTGCGTGCAGGCGCTGGGGATTACGCCGAAGCAAGCCGAAAGCTACGGCAAGGCGGCTATAGTCGGCGTGGCGGGCGAGTTGGAGCATGCCGCCGCGATTCTCCATCCCAAACTCGGCGCGCCGTTGCGCAAAGCGGTCGAGCGCGGCGCGGCGCTGGTGCCCTCCTCGAAGAAAATGGGTACGGTAGGGACGGCCATCGACGTACCCCTGGGGCATAAGGACGCGGCTTTCGTGCGTAGCCATTTCGATGCCATGGAAGTGCGCGTGAGTGACGCGCCCCGCCCAGGCGAAATTGTGGTCGCCGTCGCGGTGACCGATAGCGGGCGGCCGCTTGCTCGCGTGGGTGGGTTACAGAAGCACGAGATCAAAGGGCAAGACGGTTTGAGATAACCACGACTTTCAAGAATGGGGAAAAAGAATGTTCATCGAACGGCCATGGCTCAAGCGTTACCCAGCAGGTGTTCCCGCCGATTTACCGCCACTACCCTTTGCAACGCTGCCGGACATGATCGAGCAGTGCGGCCGCAAGTTCACGGGAAAGGTGGCATTCGATAGCTTGGGTGCGCAACTCACTTTCGACGAGGTGTTACGTAAATCCGAAGCCTTTGCCGCCTACTTACAGAAAGGCCTGGGGTTGAAGAAAGGCGATCGTGTTGCCGTGATGATGCCGAACATGCTGGCGTATTCCGTGGCGCTCTTCGGCATTTTGCGTGCGGGAATGGTCGCGGTGAGCGTCAACCCGCTCTACACGGCGCGCGAAGTGGAAAACCAGATGAAGGACTCTGGCGCCGTGGCCATCGTCATATTCGAGGGATCCTTGCACGCGCTGGAAGAAGTGATCGGCAGAACTTCCATCAAACATGTGATCCGCACGGCCATCGGAGATCTCATGCCGGCCCTGAAAGGCATGATCATCAATCTGGTCATCCGCAAGGTGAAGAAGCTGGTGAAGCCCTACACCATGAAGGCAACTCCCATATCGGAGGCCCTGGCCAAAGGCGCGGGGCAGGCCATGGAAAAGCCCAAGCTCGCCAGCGGCGATTTCGCATTCCTGCAATACACGGGGGGCACCACGGGTGTTTCCAAGGGCGCGGCGCTGTCGCACGCCAATGTGCTGTCCAACGTGGAGCAGACCCGGCTTGCGGGCTTAACGCTGTTCAAGGAAGGCGAAGAGGTCGGCATTACAGCATTGCCGATGTATCACATCGCCGCCCTGGTGCTGAATTGCTTCTTCGTGTACCGGCTGGGAGGCAAGCAGATTCTCATCGCCAACCCGCGCGATATCGCGGGGTTCATCAAGATCATCGCCAAGAGCCGCTTCACTTTCATTCTCGGGGTCAATACCCTTTACAACGCCCTGGTGAACCACCCCAATATCGGAACGGTGGATTTTTCCAGATTGAAATTGAGCAGCGGAGGGGCGGCCGCCATTCAGGAGGTGGTGGCCAAGCGCTGGCAGCAGATCTCGGGTAAGGTATTGGTGGAGGGTTATGGTCTTACGGAAACCTCGGGAGCCGCCACTATTTGCCCGCACGATTTGCCCGCCTTTAGCGCTACGGTAGGGATCCCAGTACCGGGTTGTGACATACAAATCCGCGACGATTCCGGCAAGCCATTGCCGCTGGGGCAAGCAGGCCAGATCTACATCAAAGGTCCGAACGTGATGACCGGTTACTGGCAAAAGCCGGAGGAAACCGCGAAGGTGCTGGGCGCGGACGGTTTTCTCGCCACCGGTGACGTGGGCGTTCTGAGCGAAGATGGCATGCTCAAGATCGTGGATCGGGTGAAGGACATGATCATTGTCTCCGGTTTCAACGTTTACCCGAACGAAGTCGAGGATGTGTTGGCCAAGTGCCCCGGCGTGTTGGAGGCGGCGGCCATCGGCGTGCCGAGCAGCGAATCGGGCGAGGCGGTAAAGGTCTTCGTGGTGAAGAAAGATCCCGCGCTGACGCAAGAGCAGGTGAAGAGTTTCTGCCGCGAGCAGTTGACGGGCTACAAGATGCCGCGCGAGATCGAATTCATTGCCGCCTTGCCCAAGAGCCCCGTGGGCAAGGTGTTGCGCCGGGAATTGCGCGACGCCGCCAAGAAGAAAGCCGCCTAGGGTCATGATGAAACGCTTGTTCTGTACCGCCGCGCTCGCGGTGGCTTCTGTCGCCGCGGCGGCCCAGAAACCCATCCGCATCGGCGAGATCAATAGTTACTCCACCGTGCCGGCCTTCACGGTTCCTTACCGCAATGGCTGGCAGTTGGCGGTAGAGGAAATCAACGCCTCCGGCGGCGTTGCGGGCGGACGAAAAATTGAAGTGATCTCGCGAGACGATGCGGGCAAGCCCGATGATGCCATCCGCCACGCGAACGAGTTGCTCTCCAACCAGGCGGTGGAGATCCTCATGGGAACCTTTCTTTCCAATGTGGGCCTCGCGGTGAGCGATTTTGCCGCGCGCAACAAGATCCTCTTCGTCGCTGCGGAACCGCTCTCCGACGCAATCGTTTGGGAAAAGGGCAATCGCTACACTTTCCGGCTGCGGCCCAGCACTTACATGCAAGCCGCGATGCTGGTGGAGGAAGCGGCGAAACTCCCCGCGAAGAAATGGGCGACGATCGCCCCCAATTATGAGTATGGCCAGTCGGCGGTGGCGAGCTTCAAGGAATTGCTCAAGGCCAAGCGCCCCGACGTCGAGTTCATCGCCGAACAATGGCCAGCCCTGGGAAAGCTCGAAGCGGGGGCCGCCGTGCAGGCGCTTTCATCGGCGAAACCCGAGGCTATATTCAATGTGACTTTCGGCGCCGATCTCACCAGGTTCGTGCGCGAGGGCAACCTGCGCGGATTATTCGAAGGCCGCGGCGTGGTGAGCCTACTCACGGGGGAGCCCGAGTATCTGGACCCGCTAAAGGACGAAACACCAGAGGGCTGGATCGTGACAGGCTATCCTTGGGATCAAATCAAATCGGCCGTACACCAGAAATTCGTGGACGCCTACCGCAAGCGCTTCAACGATACCCCGCGCCTAGGCTCCGTGGTGGGTTACACCACCATGATGGCAATCGCGCAGGCCATCAAGAAAGCACAAAGCACTGAAACGGAGAAGTTGATCAAGGCATTCCGCGGATTGCACGTGGACGGAGTTTTCGGCCCCATCACTTTTCGCGCGGTTGACCATCAATCCACGTTTGGGGGCTTCGTCGGTCATTTGAAGTTGGAAGGCGGCAGAGGAATGATGGTGGATTGGCGCTACGCGGACGGAAAGGATTTCCTGCCCGCTGACGGTGTCGTGAAAAAACGGCGGCCACAAGAAGCGCAAAGATAACCGCCCTCAACCCATCGCCCCGCTGTCAGCCATTCGGCGATGACATCGAAGCCTGGCGAGATTTCCTGCACAGGAGCTTGCGGGTTGAGTCTTCGCTGCGAAGACAAACTCATGTTTCGGAAATACTATTAGAGGCTATTAGAGCCCCCTAGACGCTGCTTGCCCGTGGCATGGCGAGTGCGAAGTGCTGGCCACGGGGTGCTGGATATTGGTTGCGTGCCCAGCGAAGACGTTGCGCGGCTACGGTACCTGATGCACCCCGGGACCGGAGACCATAATCATGAAGATGTTGTTGTCTGGATGTCTTGCCGGGCTATGCTTGGCATTCGTCAGTGCGTACGCGCTACCCGTTCTGAATCTTGGCGCGGTAGGCGCCCAAGGCAAAACCGTCCACAGCGTCAAGTTTGCCCCCCAAGCCTGTGGTTCCCTTCGTTGCAGCGGCAACCAACTGGAACTGGTTCACGCCATAGCCAGCGCGGGGTTGCAAACCTTACGAAACCGCGCCGTAATTCGTGATGACCCACATGAGTTGTTCGGCGAACGAGCCCAAGTGCCGTTGGGTTGCCACGCTACCCCCGAGGGTTGTTTTTCATTGTCCCCATGGGGAAATGTGCCGGGTGCCTACGTGCTACTTAGATGCGAGTGCCCGTTGAAGTAACGAGCACGCCATATTCTTGGCTGTGATCGCTCCCCTTCATTCGCACGCGAAGTCCCCTTGAGTCTCAGCCCGTTGGTAACATGCGGGGCAGTCATTGCTTCCGACCCAGCGTGCTCATCCAGTTCCTAACCGGCCTATCTCACGCCTCGACCCTGTTTCTGGTCGCCTCCGGGCTTTCGATTATCTTTGGCGTGACCCGCATCGTTAATTTCGCGCACGGCTCTTTCTACATGCTCGGAGCCTACGCGGCGTATTCGTTGAGCGCGATGCTGATGAAGGAGTGGGGGAACGCGCCGGGTTTTTGGGGCGGCATCGTGCTGGCGGCGTTGTGCGTCGGCGTGGCGGGCGTGTTGATGGAGATGCTTCTGCTTCGCCGCATCTACCGGGCACCGGAGATCTTTCAATTGCTCGCCACCTTCGGTGTGGTGTTGGTGGTGCAAGATCTCGCCTTGTTCGTTTGGGGCCGGGAGGATCTTCTCGCACCGCGCGCACCAGGGTTGCGGGGAACGTTCGAGATCCTCGGCGAGCGCTTTCCGCAATATCACCTGTTTCTGATCGTCATTGGCCCCATCGTCCTCGGGTTATTGTGGTTGCTGTTTCACCGCACGCGCTGGGGGATATTGGTGCGCGCCGCCACCGAGGATCGCGAGATGGCCGCTGCCTTGGGCGTGAATCAACGCTGGTTATTCACCGGTGTGTTATTTCTCGGCTCCGCCTTGGCGGGACTGGGCGGCGCTCTGCAAATCCCAAAGGAGGCTGTCAACCTCCAGATGGACGTGAGCATTATCGTGGAAGCCTTCGTGGTGGTGGTGATCGGCGGCTTGGGTAGCCTCATGGGCGCCTTCCTCGCCGCGTTACTGGTGGGTGAGATCAACGCCTTTGGAGTATTGGTTTTTCCAAAGTTGACCATAGTGCTGACCTTCCTGGTGATGGCGGTGGTGCTTGTGATACGCCCCCATGGGTTGCTGGGCAAGCCAACCGCTTCGCGCCGAAGTTCGGAGTTCGCCACCGAGGCGCCCATCCAACGCGCGGACCCGCAGATGCGTTTCGGCGCGCTACTCGCGGTAGGCCTGCTGGTGTTGCTGCCATTCATGGCAGGGAACTATGCGCAAGGATTGGCCGCCGAGATGATGATCTTTGCCCTATTCGCCGCCAGCCTGCATTTCGTGATGCACACGGGAGGCATGGTGTCCTTCGGCCACGCCGCCTACTTCGGTATTGGGGCGTACACGGCCTCATTATTGGTGACGAAAGCCGCTGCCGGCACTCTGGCGGGACTCCTCGCCGCGCCATTCGTGGCGGCGGCCGCCGCCCTGGTATTCGGATTTTTCTGCATCCGCTTAAGCGGTGTCTATCTTGCGATGCTGACTCTTGCTCTCGCCCAGATCGTGTGGTCCGTGGTCTTTCAATCCGCCTGGACGGGAGGGGATAACGGCATTCTCGGAGCGTGGCCCGAGGGACTATGGGCCTCGAAAGCGGCGTACTACTATCTTACGGCTGGTCTCACGCTCGCCAGTTTGTACCTCATTCGCCATCTCGTCTTCACCCCTTTTGGCTATGCATTGCGGGCGGGTATGGACTCGCCTTCGCGCGCGGAGGCCATTGGCATCGATGTGCGCCGTCTTCAGTGGGGCAGTTTCGCCGTGGCGGGGGCCTTCGCGGGGCTGGCGGGTGGCTTGCACGCATTCCACAAGGGCAGCGTGTTTCCCAACGTGCTGTCCATACCGCAATCCGTGGATGCGCTGGTGATGGTGTTGCTCGGCGGCCTGCAAACCTTGATTGGGCCGGTGGTGGGGGCAGGCCTGTATCACGTTCTGCAAACGGAAATCATGCGAGCCACGGAATACTGGCGGATCATCCTGGGCCTCACCATCATCTTGCTGGTGGTGCTCTTTCCGCAAGGCGTGGCAGGTTTCATCCACTCGCGTTATTCCAGGCACGCGCGATGAGCTTGCTGGAGGTGCGCGACCTCGGAAAATCCTTCGGCGGCGTGCGCGCCGTGAACGGCGTTTCCTTCTCGCTGGAGCGCGGAGAACTTTTGGCCCTCATCGGACCGAACGGGGCGGGGAAGTCCACCTGCTTCAATTTGATCAACGGGCAACTCACGCCGCACGCGGGAAGCGTACTCCTCGATGGGGTACCGGTCTCGCGCCAACCGCCGCGTGCGATATGGCGCATGGGCGTTGGACGCACCTTTCAGATTACGGCGACTTTTGGTTCCATGACCGTGCGCGAGAATGTGCAGATGGTGCTGCACTCCGCCGCTCGCAATCTATTCAATGTCTGGTCCCGGGCCGCAGCGTCGTTCCGGCAAGAAGCCGGCGAGTTGCTCGCTCAAGTGGGGATGAGCGAGCAGGCGGAACGCCCTTGCAACCTGCTGGCTTACGGCGATCTGAAACGCGTGGAACTGGCGATGGCTGTCGCCCACGAACCCAAATTGCTGCTGATGGACGAGCCCACCACGGGGATGAGCCCCCAAGAGCGCCATGATCTGATGGTCTTGACCGTACGCCTGGTGCGTACGCGCAACATGGGCGTGCTTTTCACCGAGCACAGCATGGATGTCGTGTTTACCCATGCGAGCCGGATCGTGGTCATGGCACGCGGGCAGATCATCGCGCAAGGCTCCCCCGCCGAAGTGCAATCCAACGCGGAAGTGCGAACGTTGTATCTGGGCAGCGGCGCGGGTTTGGAGAAGACGGTGCCATGACGCCATTGCTTCGCGTGCGAAATTTGTGTGCCCATTACGGCCGCGCTCAGATTCTTTTCGGCTTGTCCCTCGATGTGGGCGAAGGTGAAGTCGTGGCCTTGACCGGCCGCAATGGCGCGGGTAAATCCACGACCTTCAAAGCCATCATGGGGCTTCTCGAAGGGACTCAGGGCGAGATCCTCTTTCGCGGCCAGAACATCCTAGGGCGGGAAGCTTTCGAGATTGCCAGCCTTGGTTTGGGTTACGTTCCCGAGGAGCGGCGCATTTTCACGGAGCTGTCAGTCTTGGAAAACTTATCCGTGGGGCGGCAACCCGCTCGCAGCGGTGCGCTGTCGTGGACCACCGAGAAGCTCTTCGCCTTGTTTCCCAATCTTGGCGAGATGCCCGCCCGTGGAGGAGGGCATATGAGCGGCGGCGAACAACAGATGCTGACCGTGGCCCGCACCTTGATGGGCAATCCATATCTGGTCCTGTTGGACGAACCTTCCGAGGGACTTGCCCCCAAGATCGTGGAGGATATGGCTCGCACGATTCTGCAACTCAAGCGAGAGGGCCTGAGCGTGCTATTGTCCGAGCAGAACCTGCATTTCGCCGAAATGGTAAGTGACCGGGCCTACGTTATGGAAAAGGGGCAGATCACGCAATGAGCGCCATCGTACTGGTGGTTGAGGATCATCCGATGTTTCGGGATGCCTTGACCGATTTGGTACGCGCATGGTTGGGCGTCACGCCGGTGGCGGCCAGTTCCGCAGTTTCGGATTGAGTTTCCTTCAGATCCCGCCTCACGGCGGTGCCCTTGCCCTTCTCCTTGCCTTCGGCACTGCGTAGCGGGGTAAGACGCACCACCGGTGCGGCAAAACCTGGCCATAGGACTTTCACCTATGAAGTAACGCGCCATGCACAGCGCGCACGCCAAGCTTAACAGGCCCACCGCAGGGGCCGAAGGCCGCCGTGGTGGGTCCGGTTGAAGCGATAGTGGGCTGATGGGATGAGTTCAAGTGCATGCACTACTCCGATCACAGCATTGATGATGAATCAGGGCGTCAAGTGCGCGGAGCCACTCTCTCTGACTGCAATCCACCGCAGACTTATGCGATCTCTCGAATAACTAAATGCCTTTCCATATTGGCGACATAAAATTCCCACTGACCATCCCAGGCCACCTCTACTACGTGGCACTTCTTTGGTACGTAGTGAGATGCATCAATCTCTAAATCGAACCGCACAGCCTCTCCCTTTCCCACGTGACCCTCAAAGTTATTGGGGTACACGTAGAGGAGGGGAACGAACTGGTCGGCGTCCTCCGATATTTGACCAAAGTTCAGAACACTCTCTCTGGTAACAACCACTCTTGAAGGGGCATCTCCTTCGTTTGCCCAACGAAACTGTAGAGGCACTGGCAGATAGATCGGCTGGAATTCCCCAGTTGGATATCTCCGTGCAATGCCTTTCAACAGAACCCGACAACTCTGCACAGTGAGCCATGGCCTGAGATTGACGACCTTCAGATGGTAGTAGATTGCCTTGGTACCGCCACTTGGCTGCGTCACGCCAGGTATCGTAAGTCTAGTTGCACTCCCTCGCAGTCCCTCTTTCGTGATTAGAAGCTCTGGAGGAGCGAGGAAGGCCCTTACCTTCTCACCCCAAATTGCCATGATTGCGACGGCAACGGTACCAATAGCCGATGCCCATTCAGCGACTCTCATGATTTCCTTCTGTGCATAGGGCCGAACGCAATATAAACGACACGGCCTTTCCGCTAAAGCCGGCTTTAGCTGATAAGTTGGAGGGCGGATCGCTCATAAACCCTCTTGCCATAATAAGATTCCATGGGATAGCTGAATATCCAACCAGGTTTAATGAAACCCGCAAACCGAACAAACTTTGAACCGTTGCCGCCCATCCCGGACCGTACACCGGTTTCACCGCGCCTCCTTCAACTGCTCCAATATCGCCGGGTTTTCCAAGGTGGAGACATCCTGTGTAATCGTCTCGCCCCTGGCCAAGGAGCGCAGCAAGCGCCGCATGATCTTTCCCGAGCGGGTCTTGGGTAAATTATCCCCAAAACGGATTTCCTTCGGTTTGGCGATGGGGCCGATTTCCTTGCCGACCCAGTCACGTAGCTCTTTTGCCATTTTCAGTGCGGCATCGCCGGTGGGGCGGGGACCTTTGGTGACTACGAAGGCGACTACCGCTTCGCCCGTTAAGTCATCGTGGCGGCCCACGACGGCGGCTTCGGCGACGAGTTGCGTGTTGGCGACCAGGGCCGATTCGATTTCCATGGTGCCCAGGAGGTGGCCGGAGACGTTGAGCACGTCGTCGATGCGGCCCATGATGGTGAAGTAGCCGGTGTCCTTGGCGCGCACGGCGCCATCGCCCGCGAGGTAGAGTTTGCCACCCATTTCTTCGGGAAAATAAGTCTTCTTGAAGCGCTCAGGATCGCCCCAAATGGTGCGCACCATGGCGGGCCACGGGCGCTTCACCACTAGGCGGCCGCCCACGCCATTGGGTTCGTCATGACCGGTTTCATCCACGATGGCCGCCATGATCCCGGGCAAGGGCAGAGTGCATGAGCCGGGCACGAGAGGAGTGGCGCCCGGTAGCGGGGTGATCATGTGGCCGCCGGTTTCCGTTTGCCAGAAGGTGTCCACGATGGGGCAGCGCGTGCCGCCAACGTTGTGGTAATACCACATCCAAGCTTCCGGGTTGATGGGTTCACCCACGCTACCCAGCAATCGCAGCGAGGAGAGATCGAAATTGCGCGGGTGGGCCTTGGGGTCGGTTTCCGATGCCTTGATGAGGGAGCGAATGGCGGTGGGCGCGGTGTAGAAAATGGTGCATCGATGGCGCTTGACCATCTCCCAGAAGCGGCCCGCGTGCGGGTAGACGGGAACGCCTTCGAAGACGATTTGCGTGGCCCCCGCGGCGAGCGGGCCATAGGCTACGTAGGAGTGGCCCGTGACCCAGCCGATGTCGGCTGTGCACCAGAACACGTCCGTGGATTTGATATCGAACACCCACTTCATGGTGAGCGCGGCCCAGAGTAGATAACCGCCCGTGGCGTGCTGGATGCCCTTGGGTTTTCCGGTGGAGCCGGAGGTGTAGAGGATGAACAGCGGGTGCTCGGCGTTGACCCACTCCGGCTCGCACACGTCGCTTTGCTTGGCCTCCAACTCGTGCCACCAATGATCGCGGCCTTGCGTCATGTTGGCGGGATTGCCTGTGCGCCGGTACACCACGACGGAATGGACGGCTTCGCATCCGCCCATGCCCAGCGCCTCATCGACGATGGATTTGATGGGCAGGGATTTGCCGCCGCGCATCTGCTCATCGGCGGTGATGACGGCTACCGCACCAGCATCGATGATTCGCTCTTGCAACGACTTCGCGGAAAATCCTCCAAAGACCACCGAATGCGTGGCGCCAATACGTGCGCACGCTTGCATGGCCACCACGCCTTCGATGGACATGGGAATGTAGATAATCACCCGGTCGCCCCTGCGGATGCCAAGCGCCTTCAGCGCATTGGCAATCCGGCACACGCGCTGGTGCAGGGCTTTGTAGGTGATGGAGGTGACCTTGCCATCGTCCGCCTCGAAGAGGATGGCGGTCTTGTCGGGTTGCGTTTTGAGGTGGCGGTCCAGGCAATTGTAGGAAGCGTTCAGCTCGCCATCGTGGAACCACTTGTAGAAGGGCGCGTTGGATTCGTCGAGTATCTGGGTGAAGCCCTTGTGCCATAGCAGATGCTCCCGTGCTTGGCGTGCCCAGAAGCCTTCGTAGTCGCGCGCGGCTTCATCGCACAGCGCCTGGTAGGCCACCATGCCGGAGACGTTGGCTTGCTTGGCAAACTGCGCTGGGGGTGCGAATACGCGCGACTCGCGCGAGACGGATTCGATAGTACTCATGAGGGCTCCCTGAAATTGAATGCTTGTGCTCCGATTATAGCGATGCGCTCCTATTCAAGACCATACGCAACATGCTCGCGTGCTAAACTTCGCGTCTTCTTTGCTGCCCCTTGACCTGCGGCTTCGTGCCGGCGCCATGACTATCCCATGACTACGATTACCCAGGAAGATTTGATCGGCAGCGTCGCTGATGCACTTCAATTCATCTCGTACTACCATCCGAAGGATTTCGTCCAGGCGCTTGGCGCTGCCTATGCGCGCGAGCAATCGCCGGCCGCCAAGGATGCCATCGGGCAAATCCTGACCAACTCGCGCATGTGCGCGGAGGGCCGCCGCCCTGTGTGCCAGGACACGGGAATCGTCGTGGTGTTCCTGAAGATTGGCATGAACGTGCGCTGGAATGCCACGATGAGCGTGACCGATATGGTCAACGAAGGCGTGCGCCGGGGCTACATGGACGAGAACAACAAACTGCGGGCTTCCATCGTCGCGGACCCCATCGGCGCTCGCAAGAACACGCGCGACAACACGCCGGCGGTAGTGCACATGGAAGTGGTGCCCGGCGATACCGTCGAAGTCACGGTGGCCGCCAAGGGTGGCGGTTCCGAGAATAAGGCCAAGTTCACCATGTTGAATCCCTCGGACAGCATCGCCGATTGGGTATTGAGCGTGGTGCCGCAGATGGGAGCGGGCTGGTGTCCCCCCGGCATGCTGGGCATTGGCGTGGGCGGCACGGCGGAAAAAGCCATGGTGCTCGCCAAGGAAGCGTTGATGGAATCCATCGACATGCACGAACTGAAGGCGCGCGGGCCCAAGAACAAGCTGGAGGAACTGCGCATCGAGTTGTACGACAAGGTGAACGCGCTGGGCATCGGTGCTCAAGGCCTGGGCGGTTTGACCACGGTGCTGGACGTGAAGATCAGGGACTATCCTACGCACGCCGCCTCGCTCCCAGTGGCCATCATTCCAAATTGCGCCGCGACGCGGCACGCCCACTTCGTACTGGACGGCAGCGGCCCCGCCAAGCTGGAAGCGCCGAGCTTGAGCGACTGGCCCGACGTGCAGTGGAAGGCAAGCGATTCGGCGCGCCGGGTGAATCTGGCCACCGTGACCAAGGAAGAGGCGGCGGCTTGGAAGCCCGGTGAAACGCTGCTGCTGAATGGCAAGATCTTGACGGGCCGCGATGCCGCCCATAAGCGGATCGCCGATTTGTTCGCGCGCGGCGAGAGCTTGCCAGCGGGGGTGGATTTCCGCAACCGCTTCATCTATTACGTGGGGCCCGTGGATCCCGTGCGTGACGAGGTGGTGGGCCCGGCGGGACCGACCACCGCCACGCGCATGGACAAGTTCACGGACATGATGCTGGAGAAGACCGGATTGACCGGCATGATCGGCAAGGCCGAGCGCGGCCCCAAGGGCATCGAAGCCATCAAGAAACACCGGGCTGTCTATCTCATGGCGGTGGGCGGCGCGGCCTATCTGGTGTCGAAGGCCATCAAATCCGCGCGCGTGGTGGCTTTCCAGGATCTGGGCATGGAAGCCATCTACGAATTAGAAGTCAAGGACATGCCGGTTACCGTCGCCGTGGATTCCAATGGGGCCTCGGTGCATGACACTGGCCCCGCGGAATGGCGCGCGAAGATCGGCAAGATCCCAGTAGTCACTGCGTGAGGCGTAAGGCGTGAGGCGTGAGGCGTGCCGTGGTGGCGCGAAGTGGCGAAGCCACTTAACGCAGGTAAAAGTTCAATGGCGGGCCTCCCCGCATTGCAAGGTAGTGAACCTGGTCAGGTCCGGAAGGAAGCAGCCACGACTATTTACTGCAAGTGCCGGGGGTAAGGCTCGCCACCCTATTCGGTGGTCCGTGATTCGTGGTCCGTTGTCCGTGGGCGTGGGTGAACCGCGCGGAGCACGCAGCACGCATCACCGGCCACGGAGTGAAGCTCCATGACCCAGACCCTCGCTCTGGCGCGCAAGTACCGCCCGCGAAGCTTCGGCGAATTGGTGGGGCAAGAGCACGTGGTGCGTGCATTGAGCAACGCGCTGGCACAGGCGCGCTTGCATCACGCCTATCTTTTCACCGGTACGCGGGGCGTGGGGAAGACCACGCTGGCGCGCATCCTGGCGAAGGCGCTCAATTGCGAAACCGGCGTCAGCGCGCAACCTTGCGGCCAATGTGGCGCTTGCAAGGAGATCGATGGCGGGCGCTTCTTGGACTTGCTGGAGTTGGACGCCGCTTCCAACACCCAGGTGGACCAAATGCGCGAGCTGCTGGATAACGCTTTGTACGCGCCCACCAAGGGCCGCTTCAAGGTGTACATAATAGACGAAGTGCACATGCTCTCGCGCAGCGCCTTCAACGCCATGCTGAAGACCCTGGAGGAGCCGCCGGAACACGTGAAGTTCATTCTTGCGACCACGGACCCGCAGAAGGTTCCCGTCACGGTTTTGTCGCGCTGCCTGCAATTCGCACTGAAGCAAATTCCCCAAGGCGAAATTCGCCGCCAGATGGCGCATGTGCTGGAGCGCGAGAACATTGCGTTCGAGAACGCGGCGCTGGCCTTGCTGGCACGCGGCGCCCAAGGCAGTTTGCGAGATGGCCTGAGTTTGCTGGATCAAGCCATCGTGCATGGCGCTGGCAAGGTGGAAGAGCAAAGCGTGAGGGAAATGCTGGGTTCGGTGGATCGCGGCCGGCTTTTGGCGCTGCTGGACGCCCTGGCCGCGGGGGATGGCAAAGCCCTGATCGCCATCGCCGATGAATTGCTGGCCCTGGGTGCCTCCTTCGATTCGGTACTGGAGGAGATGGCCTCCATGCTGCACCGCCTGGCGTTGGCGCAATCCATCCCAGAAGCTTTATCGGAGGACGAGCCGGAGTTGGAAGCCTTGAGGCGCTTGGCGCAGGCGATTTCACCGGAAGAGCTTCAGTTGTACTACCAGATCGCCTTGCACGGTCGTGACGATCTGGGTTTGGCACCCGATCACCATGCTGGCTTCACCATGACGGTGTTGCGCATGCTGACTTTCAAAACGGAGGCGGGCGCGCCTCCGGCGAGGACCACCGGCGCGGGGGAGCGAAAAGCGCCCGCACCAGTCCCCGTCAAGCACATGAAGGCGCTGGCTGAGAGCCCGAATCAAACGGCACCGAATGTCGCGATGATCGAGGATTGGCCGGCACTCCTGGCGTCACTCAAGTTAGGTGGCATGGCGGCGATGCTGGCGCAGCATTGCGTATTGACGGAGCAATCTGAACGCGGCCTGGCCTTGCGGCTGCCGGAAGCGCATAAGCATCTGCTGGACAAGGCCTACCGCGACAAACTGCAAGTCGCCCTGGAAACCCAATTGGGAAGAAAGCTCCAGTTGCAAATTTTGGTCGGAGATACCAGCGGCTGTTCGCCCTCGGAACTACAAGAGGTTGAGCGGCGCGCCAAGCAAGAGAAGGCCATCGCTGCCATCGAGTCCGATCCGTTCGTGCGCGAACTGGTGGAAAATTTCGATGGGCGTATAGTCAGCGACTCCATCAAACCGTTGCAGTAGCAGGACACGATTTTATTTTTAGATTAGGAGAGACCATGCTGAAGGGTCAACTGGCGGGCCTGATGAAACAGGCTCAGCAGATGCAGGACAACATGCGCAAGATGCAAGAGCAACTTGCGGCGATGGAAGTGGAAGGCCAAGCCGGAGCGGGAATGGTCAAGGTTGTCATGACCTGCCAGCACGACGTGAAGCGCGTGGCCATCGACCCGAGCGTGATGGGTGACGACAAGGATATGCTGGAAGACCTGGTGGCCGCCGCCGTCAACGATGCCGTAAGGCGCGTGGAAGCGGCGAAGCAAGAAAAGATGGGCGGAATGACGGCGGGGCTTGGGCTGCCACCGGGATTCAAGCTACCTTTTTGAACGCGGCTCTACATTCATTGCAAGCGCGGTCGTAATTCAGGCGGACGATGAAACGCGATGCCCTTGCTACCGGTGACTCCTCCGCGCTCGGCGTCCTGGTGAGCGCGCTGCGCTGTTTGCCAGGCGTCGGGCCGCGCTCGGCGCAACGCATGGCGTTCCATCTGTTGCAGCGCGACCAAGACGGTGCCGCGCAACTTGCGCAGTCCTTGACGCAAGCGCTGGCGCTCATCCGGCATTGCGAGCGCTGCAACAGTTTCACCGAGGCGCAGTTCTGCGGTTTGTGCAGTTCGGCGCGGCGCGACCAAAGTCTGCTCTGCGTGGTGGAAATGCCAGCCGACCAGCTTGCCATGGAACATGCGCATTGTTTCAACGGGCTGTACTTCGTGCTGATGGGGCGGCTCTCGCCCCTGGATGGTATCGGACCGAAGGAAATTCACCTCGACCGCTTGCTCAAGCGCGCGGCCGATGGTGTTGTGCACGAAGTAATCCTCGCCACCAACTTCACTGTCGAGGGCGAGGCGACGGCCCACTATATTGGTGAGATGTTGAAGAATAGACAGATCAAAGTCAGCAGAATCGCAAGAGGATTACCCGTGGGAGGCGAGCTGGAATACGCCGACGTGGGCACCGTGGCACAGGCCTTCGCCGAGAGGCGGCAAGCTTGACGCGCGCTTCCACCAGTTCCACCAGGACAACGCCCGCGCGCAGCGCATCGCGTGCTCGACCCAAGGCGAGAACCGGATCAGCATCGCCTAGAACGGCGCCCGCGGCGGCTAAGCCACGGCGGCAAGGGCCTACCCCTACACTGCGCGCGGGAGCGCGCGGTGTTTCCGACCAGAAGCGCGTCCGCCACCGCCAATCCCAACTGGAGAGTGCTCCGGAGAAAATTCAAAAAGTGCTGGCGCAGGCCGGCTTTGGCTCGCGCCGCGAGATGGAAGAATTCATTCGGGAAGGCAAGGTACGGGTCAATGGCAAGGCCGCGCTGCTCGGCATGCGCGTGAACGCCGGGGATCTGATCAAGGTAGGCCGCCGCCAAGTGACGGTGCGGCCCATGGGAAAGCTCCCGCGCGTCATCATCTATCACAAGCCCGAAGGCGAAATTGTCAGCCGCGACGATCCCCAGGGCCGTCCCAGCGTATTCGAAAAATTACCCGAGCTTAGGCTCGGCAAGTGGCTGGCCATCGGGCGCTTGGACTACAACACCTGCGGACTTCTGATTTTCACGACATCCGGCGAACTGGCCAACAGGCTCATGCATCCGCGCTACGAAGTGGAGCGTGAATATGCGGTGCGGATTCTGGGCGAACTCAACACCGAGCATATGCGCGTTCTCACCCATGGCGTGCGCTTGGATGATGGTGTGGCGCGGTTCGACTCCATTACCGAACAAGGCGGCAAAGGCGTGAACAAGTGGTACCGGGTCATTCTGCGCGAGGGCCGCAACCGTGTCGTGCGGCGCATGTTCGAAGCCATCGGCATGACGGTGAGCCGGCTGATGCGAGTGCGCTTTGGCGAAATCATATTGCCTCCGCGCCTCAAGCGCGGCGCGCACTTCGAGCTGGAGGACGAGCAGACGGCGCAAGTGATGGAGTGGGCGGGCTCGCTGGAGCCCGTCTCACGCGAGCGGTAAATCCTTGGCGTTCAGTAGAAAGACTTCTTCTTCCCCAGTATCCGTGGCGAACCACAGGAAGGGGAGTTTGGGATAGGCGGCTTCCACCGCCGCCTTTTCCCCACCCACTTCCACCAACAACACGCCTTTCGGCGTCAGGTGGCGCGGGGCCTCGTGCAGTATTCTTCGCACGATATCCAAGCCATCGTCTCCCGCCGCCAGACCCAGCGAGGGTTCATGGCGGTACTCCGGGGGTAGGGCCGCCATGGCCTTCGTGGTGACGTACGGGGGATTGCTGATGATGAGATCGTAGCGCGCGTCCGGTACGGCTTGGAACAAGTCCGATTCGACCAGCCGCACGCGATCATGCAGTCGATACTCCCCAACATTTATCCGTGCCACGGCCAGGGCTTTAGCCGAGCAATCGATCGCGTCCACCTGGGCCTCTGGAAATGTCTGGGCCAGCAAAATGGCGAGACAGCCCGATCCGGTGCATAGGTCCAGGGCACGCCGAACGCTTTGGGGCTCTGGAATCCATTGGCCGAGTGCATCATCCAGCAATCCCGCGATATGGGAGCGCGGGATCAGCACATCTTCATTCACCGTGAAGCGGCAGCCGTTGAGCCAAGCCTCTCCCGTGAGGTAGGAAGATGGTTTGCGCTCCACCACGCGGCGCTCGATCACGCTCAGCACTTGGCTCACCTCCCGGTGCAGCAGGCGCGAATCCAGAAAAGGTTCCAGGCGGTCGATGGGAAGATGCAGAGTATGCAGAACCAAGTAGGCAGCCTCGTCGTACGCGTCGGTGGTGCCGTGCCCAAACACGAGCCCAGCCTCCCGAAAGCGGCTCACCGCAAAGCGCAGGAGATCTCGCACCGTGTGCAACTGGTCCGCGGCTTCAGCGAACACCCAATACCATCGTGATGGCTTCGAAGTAGATGTCGCTTAAGCGGCCGATGTCGCTTGCCACGATGTGCTCGTTGCGCTGGTGAATGGTGGCGTTCACGGGACCAAGTTCCACCACTTCGGGACAAATCCTGGCGATGAAGCGCCCGTCGGAAGTGCCTCCGGTGGTGGAAAGCTCTGGTGGCTTACCGGTGACTTGCTCAATGGCTTGCGACAATGCCGTTACCAACTTCCCGCGCGGCGTGAGAAAGGGCATGCCGGAGAGCGACCAATCGATTTTGTAATCCAAGCCATGACGGTCAAGGATCGCATTCGTGCGCTGCTTGAGCCCTTCCAGCGTGCTAGACGTGGCAAAGCGGAAGTTGAACAGCACCGTCAATTCGCCAGGGATCACGTTGTTGGCGCCGGTGCCGGCGTTGATGTTGGAGATTTGCCAGGTGGTGGGCGGAAAGTATTCGTTACCTTGATCCCAGGTTTCGCGCGCGAGTTCCGCCAGCGCGGGCGCGGCGAGATGCACGGGGTTCTTGGCGAGGTGAGGATAGGCGACATGGCCTTGCACGCCATTCACCACCAAGGTGCCAGATAGCGAACCGCGCCTGCCGTTCTTGATGACATCGCCCAAGCTGTGGGTGGAGGTGGGTTCGCCAACGATGCAGTAATCGATGCGCTCGCCCTTCGATTCCAGCCAGTCCACCACCCGAACGCTGCCGTCCACCGCCACGCCTTCTTCGTCCGACGTGATGAGAACAGCCAGCGAACCTGGATGCTCTGGATATTGCGCCACGAACTTTTCCACCGCCACTACGAAGGCCGCGATGGAACTTTTCATGTCCGCGGCGCCGCGGCCGTAGAGCTTGCCGTCCTTGATTTCCGGCACGAATGGGTCCGTGTCCCATTTGTCCAGGGGGCCAGGAGGTACCACGTCGGTGTGCCCGGCGAAGCACAGGAGCGGGCTTGTGCTGCCGCGCCGCGCCCATAGATTGTTTACCTCACCGAAGGCAAGCCGCTGCACGGAAAACCCCAGCGGCTGCAAGCGCTCCGCGATCAGATCCTGGCAAGCGTCGTCTTGCGGCGTGACGGAGCGGCGGCGAATGAGCGCTTGCGTGAGCGCGAGGGCGGTAGGCATGACCGTCGTGAGTGTGACCAGTGAGAGTGAAAACTGGGCGGAGGATAACATTCCCGCACGAGGGGCTTCGCAATGCATATAAAATCCCCTCATTCACCTCAACCGAAGGAGGGCCAGATGCGCCGGTTCAACGATTTCCGTCCCGCGGGTGTGATCCCGGCCACGCTGCTAGCGCTCAACGACAACATGAGCATCAACGAGCGCCAGACGCGCAAGCATGTTCGCGATTGTGCGCTGGTGGATGGCGTGAGTGCCGTCACGGTCAATGGCCACGCCTCCGAGGTGCATGCCTGCACTTTCGATGAGCAGCGGCAGATCCTTGCTGGCTGCCTGGCGGAAGTGGGAGACAAGGTGCCCCTGGTCAACGGCGTCTATGCCGACGGGAGCATCGAGGCCGCGCGTCTGGCGGCCATGGCGGCGAAAGAGGGGGCCTCGGCGCTTCTCGTGTTCCCGCCCAATAGCATGTCCATGGGCGGGCAACTGCGGCCGGAAATGGCCCTCACGCATTACCGGCACATCGCGGATGCCACGGATTTGCCTCTCATCGCCTTTCAATATCCGATGGCGGGCGGTCTGGGCTATCCCTTCGGCACGCTGCTTGAACTCTTCGACAAGATTCCCACCATTCAAGCGATCAAGGACTGGTCCAACGATGCCATGCTGCACGAGCGGCATGTGCGTACTTTCCAAAGCCTGCCGCGCCCTGTCAATGTTCTGACAACGCATTCTTCCTGGCTCATGGCTTCGCTCACCATGGGTTGCAACGGGTTGCTGTCAGGAGCGGGATGCGTCATCGCCGATTTGCAGGTGGCACTCTTTCGCGCCGTGAAGTCCCATGATCTGAAGACGGCGCAAGCGATCAACGACCGAATCGTGCCGCTGTCCCAAGTGTTTTATGCGCCGCCCTTCCTGGATATGCACAACCGCATGAAGGAAGCGCTGGTGCTGCTGGGCCGCTTGGACAAGGCCGTGGTACGACCGCCCTTGGTCAAGCTCGAAAGTGGCGAGATCGCGCGGATCAAGCATGCGCTTGACGAGGCCGGCATCG
Organism: Betaproteobacteria bacterium; assembly: GCA_009693245.1. Lineage (NCBI taxonomy): Bacteria > Pseudomonadati > Pseudomonadota > Betaproteobacteria > Betaproteobacteria bacterium. Next base: position 24,201 of record SHXO01000040.1, read on the forward strand.
CCCGCGAGGGCGCGCTCAAGCTGGCGGCCTGAGGCGTCATGCGTTACGAATTGTTCTACTGGCCCTCCATTCAAGGACGGGGAGAATTCGTGCGGCTGGCCTTGGAAGACGCGTGCGCGGATTACGTGGATGCCGCCCGCCAGCCTGGGCCGGACGGTGGCATCGCGGCCATGCAGAGGCTAATGGATGGAAAGGTCATTGACCGGCCGAGTTTCGCGCCCCCATTTCTGCGCGCGGGAAAGTTGGTCATTGGGCAGACCGCCAACATATTGCAGTACCTGGGGCCCCGCCTGGGGCTGGCACCGGATTCGGAGGCGGGCCGGCTATGGACCCACCAGATACAGCTTGTGATCACGGATTTTTTGGTGGAGGCGCACGATGCCCACCACCCCATCGCCAATAGCTTGTACTACCACGAGCAAAAGGCGGAGGCGCGCCGCCGCACGGGACATTTCATCGAAGAGCGCATCCCGAAGTACTTTGGCTACTTCGAGGGAATTCTCGCGGGTAACGCCAGGGGCTACATGGTGGGCCGCTCCCTCACCTACGCGGACCTGTCCATTTTTCAAATCGTCGCGGGCATGCGCTACGCGTTCCCGCGCACCATGACGAAGCTCGCGAGCCGGTTCGCGGGATTGATGGCCCTGCACGAGCGGGTTGCGAAGCGCCCCAATGTGGCTGCCTACCTGGCGTCGGAGCGGCGGATTGCGTTCAACGAGAACGGAATTTTCCGGCACTACCCAGAATTGGAGGAGTAGAGAATTGTTCGGCCGCCGCGCCAACTGATGTGGAATATACTGCCGCCCCAAATTCTGGCGGTAGGTAAGCCAAACATGCAATTAATCCCAATCAAACGGGCAAGCGGTGCCCGCTAAGAAGACGCCCGCGGCACGGCCGGGTCCAGCGCGCAAGACGGTGCGGGCAGTTGGCCAGGCGCGAGCACCTAAGCGCGAAGCCAGCCGCAGCGTGGAGCGCGCCTTGCAGATTTTGATCGAGATCGCCAAAACTCCCAGGCCCACTAGCTTCGCCGATCTGCAAAAAGGCTTGAGCCTACCCAAGGCGACGCTGCATAAGCTTTTGTCCGCCTTGGAGTAGTGGAACTTCCTGAAGCGCGACGAGGACTCCGGAAAGTATGCGATCGGGCTTGCGGTTTTTGAAGTAGCCGCGGGAGGCTCGGCCCCCACGGACATTCGTGCTTTGGTCAACCCGATATTGCGTAATTTATAGCGCGAATACGATGAAGCATGCAACCTTGGAATCCTCGACGGGGGGAGATGGTTTATCTCGACCGGGTGGACCCACCGGATCAAATGGTGCGTTTGGCAAATCTGGTTGGCCGCAGAATCCCGGCCTATGCCGCGGCGGGCGGCACGGCGGTCCTGGCATCCCTCTACGATGAGGCCATCTTGACGTTGTTCCCCTCGGTGCTGCCGCTTGCCCCCACGCGCAACACCGTGCGTACGCGAGAAGAGCTACAACAACGGCTCGCCGAGGCGAGGGAAAAAGGCTATGGCATCGACCTGGAAGAGACTTTTACTGGCGTGAGGGGTGTGGGCGTGGCGGTATCGGTGGCGGGCTGGCCGGCGATTGCCATCAGCTTCACCATACCATTGCAGCGCGCGACCATCGAAAGGCTGCGCGAATTGGCCAAGCCTCTGAAGTTGGCCGCGAGCGAAATCGAAGCGATCCTCAAGCGCACGACTCCTCCGAGCTAAGTTGGATCTCGGGCTAGCACTCGATAGTGGCGAACTGCCCTCGAAAGTAAGCCAGCGGTTTTCCCTCCAACGCTTCGGCGGCTACCACTTTTCCGATGAAGATCGTATGGTCGCAGCTATCGTAGGCGTCCGCGAACCGGCATTCCAGCCACCCGATGGCCTGCGCGAGTATCGGTACGCCCAAACGTGCCAAACGGTAATTGAGGTTCGAGAATTTGTCTTCCGTCTTGCTGGCTAAGATGCGGCATATTTCTCTCGATTCGGCCGAGTCGCCCATTATGTTGATGGCAAACGCGCTGGAACGAACCAGTTGCGAATGCGTGTTGCTGGTGCGTGCCAGGCACACCAGCATGGTAGGGGGATCCAAACTCCGGCTGGAGACCGCATTCGCGGCGCAACCGTAGGGTTGTGAATCCACCAGTGTGGTGACCACCGTTACCCCCGTAATGAAAGTCCCGGCCACCCGGCGAAGCGTGGTAGGACTCTACGGACAATTCCGGGTGAGGGGGTGGGGTGTCGTGGATCGTATTCAATTAGGAACTAAGTTCTCAAAGTGTCGAATGGCTTTTATCATCTTATTGGCTGGGTGCTCAAGTGAAATGATGACCCGCTGAAAATGCAGATCCCGGCACGAGAGTGCTCAGGAAGGAGGAGCGGGCTGCGCACAGCCAGGAAGGGTCCTGGGCTGGACGGCGCTTGGCGAAAAAGTCGTGAAACGAAAATAGAAACTCGGTTCTTTAATCTATAGGGCACCTCTAATAATTCAGCATTCTAGAGTAGTGTGTATGGAATCGATGTGATAAAAAGTCTCGAAGCGCAAAGTGATCCCGAGGCCGATGAAGAAAGACAAACGCAGGAAGCAACCCAAACCCAAGCAGCCTGGATTCTTCGATG
>SHXO01000041.1 GCA_009693245.1 Betaproteobacteria bacterium
TCTACAACATGGTGCGCCTGATGCAGTTGATCAAGCGTGCCGCAAAAAGCGCATTAGCCCCGCAAGGGGTCAATCCGTGTGCGGTTGGGTAAGTTGGATACAAAGCCAGTGAAGAGGCTCGCAAAACGCCTTGAAAGGCGCGAAATAACTCGGCTGAAGGTCACCTGGCCGAGAATGAAACTCATTTCGCTAACGCGGTAAGAGATCCGTCGTAGAAAAGTGATTATTAGAGGTGCCCTTAAATACAACGAGGCCCCTAGCATCTTGCCAGACAAGAATCTGCACGAGCTTTCGTGTTTTCTTTTCACGCTTCCTCCCCCACAATCTTCCGCAAGTAGATTAGAGTTACGGACAGAGACCGCGATGAATCTTTATTCGGCCGCAACCATAGTAATCAGGAATATTGGAATGAATCAACAGATTTTTCGTGACCTCCGCCGCTCTGTGCGTTGTTGTGCCGCGATGCGAAACTGGTGCCCTACGCGTCCGATTGCGATTGGTACGCTTGGTATATTGATGCTTGGAGCGGTTGACTGCGCCGCGGCGAAGCCAGCCGTCGTGTCTGCGCCCTCCCCTTGGCTGGATGACGCCGCCACTATAGACGCCGGGCCAGTTGCGCCGGATCTGCTTGTCTTGAAAGGAAATGCGGCGAGCGCGGAGGCAAAAGCTTGGACGCAACGGTGGAACCAAGGCAGCGCGGTCGATGTTTGGCTAGACCAGACACTCGCCCTGATCGTCAAGCACCGGCTAAATCCGTTGCGCGCAGGGCGTGCCCTAACGTTAGCCAGCGTCGCCATGCACGACGCGGCGAATGCGGCGATGCGTCTCGGGTTGCGAGATGCCGGCCAGCGTGCCGCGATCCACGGCGCTGCGTCCAAAACACTTGACTACTTGTTTCCCGCCGAATCGAGTGGCCGCCTCGGGGCGTTAGGTCATTCCGCTTTGACGGCCGTGGCAACCGCCAACTCCAAAGAGTTAATGGACGTTTCCAAGGGTGCGTACATCGGCGATCGAATCGCGGAGTTGGTTCGTGCAAGGGCGATGTACGATGGCGCGGATGAGACTTGGGACCCGAGAACCCGTCCTTCGTCGTCCCTTGGTGAATGGAAAGCGACACCGCCCATGGAATCGGCACATCCGCAGGAGCCACTTGGAGGAAGTTGGAAAACTTGGGTGCTACGCGCTGGGGAGGAGGTGCGGCCACCCCGCCCGCCGGGTGAGGACTCAGCCGAGGTCATCGCTTCGGCAAGGGAAGTTCTACACGTGTCACGGAACCTTACTCCAGGCCAACGGAAAATCGCTGACACTTGGCATCTGGACCAGGGGACCGTGACACCGCCGGGGATATGGAATGGAAAGGCCAGAGCGTTGCTTGCGCGAGATAAGATTCCAGAGCAACACCGCGCCCGCATTTACGCCGCGTTGAACGTCGCCATGATGGACGCCGCGATTTCATGTTGGCAAGCAAAGTACACCTGGTGGACCAAACGGCTAATCACGGTCATTCGAGAGCGGCTCGATCCGACTTGTCAATCGTATCTGGTTACCCCCATGCACCCGAGTTACGTCTCCGGCCACGCCGCGGTTTCTGGCGCTGCGGCAGAAGTGCTCAAGTTTTTTTTCCCCAGCGAGAAACGCCGGTTGGACGCATGGGCGGGCGAGGCGGCGATGTAGAGGCTGTACGGTGGGATTCACTACCGGTTCGATAACGATGCGGGGCTGGTTCTGGGTAGGCAGGTGGGGCGTCGCGTTATAGACAGGCTAACCCGCGGACGGTAATTCCACGGTGGCCAGTTCGTCCACTTCAAGAGTCATGGCGACGTAACCGTGACGTAAGTCGCGGCTCCCCAAATCGCTCCGCAGCGAGGTTTGACGCCGAGTACCCAAACACCTTTGGGCAAGGATTGAAGCTGTGCGCGAATGCCGAATGCGGAGGTCGTGCTTAGCAGGCTTCCATCAATCGCCGATCGAATTTCCACGGCGTATTCCCGGGAAGACGCCAGAGCGCTTCATTGAATCAGCATCCCCTCTAGATTTGATTTTATTGTTGGTGCGGAGCCGAGAACACATTCTCGCCCCAGATCGATTGGGAAACGAAATGTAGCGGTATAGTTGGATGCTTCGCCCCCACACAGCGTCTTGATTTTCCCCTTCAATATCACCCTGCCTTCGGTCAGCGCTCCCGGAGAAACCCAGAATGTCGTCGCCGTCTGCACCTCGTGCGTCGCGAGAGCACGGCCTTCGGGAATGCGGCTTTCCAGCCATAAAAAGTACGCCGTAGCACCGGGCACCGGCTTCCATTCAAGTCTCACACGACCTTCGGAAATGGTTATCGCGTTTGGGTGGGCTAATTCAGGAGACAGGCACTCGCTTCGACAGTCGGCCGCGACGGCGAGTGCGATTCCTGTGAGAGCAACTTTTAGGTGTCTTGATCGGTGAATCATGGTTTTGTAGTTCCCGTCAGCGCAAAAACCGAAACGAGGCTGCTACCGCTTCGTCGTGAGTTAATGCCATGACGATTGGCCGAGATATTAGGCTGAATTGATCTTCTGTTTCAGCGCACCGGAACGACACTATGATCTCTCCACCCCGCTAGAAACCAGGCATAGGCTGCGGTCTGTGCGGCCATCACGCAGCCAAAGGCGAACACGAAGGCGGAGGGTTTCGAAACGGTGCCCAGTGCCATCGCGCCCTCCACTAATGCTCCGATGCCCCACTGAAGCAGGAAACACAGCGCGAAGAGAATTTGATTGAGCGCCGTCGCCGCCCGGCCGAAGAGCTCCTTGGGAAGTCCCTCGGTGAATATGGTGAAGCCCATGACGTTGACCGTGGAGCCAAGCGCCATCATCATCCAAGACGGAAAGAATCCGGCGGATGTGGGAACCACGAGGCCCATGAATCCGAGAATGTAGAGCGCATATCCGCCCACTAACAAATGGCGCGGCTCGACGCCACGCCGCGCGAGGGTTCTCACTGCGATGGAGAGCGTGAAGTAGCCGAGTAATTGCACGATAGCCATCACGAATAAGCGGCTGGCGGACTGCGCACGCGTTAGACCCTCCACTTCCATCATCCACGGTACCGCCCACAGGCTTTGAATGGCCATGTAGCCGGCCATGGGGAGCGATGCGATTGGGACGATCCACCAGAAGCGGGCGCTGCGGAACAGCGCCGCCCCACCTCGCCATTGTTCCGCAAGCGAAGTGCCGCGCGTGGTTTTCTGGGGATCGGGAACGGTGAAGAACAGATAGGCGCTCGCGAGTAGCGCGGCAGCGGACATGCCATAAAACATGAGCCGCCAATTCACGTGCTGGATCAATATTTCCACTGGGATGGTGGTGGATAAGGCGCCCAGGGAACCCGCGACCATGATCCAGTTGGAGACGCTCGCCTGGCGCTCGGCGGGAAACCAAAGCGAGATCGCCTTCAATGAAGCCATCAAGCCCGCCGATACGCCTAACCCGATGAAGGCGCGCGCGAGGGCAAGAGAGGCCAATGAATCGCCGGTGGCAAAGAGAATACATCCCAAGGCGGTGAAGAGCAGCAATGCCGATTCCGTTCGGCGCGGCCCGAAGCGGTCCAATAAGAGGCCATTGGGAAGCTGTACGGCGCAGAAGGCCAGAAAATACGCGGAGGTGAGCAGGCCGAGTGCCGAGGGGCCAAGACTCAATTCGCGCGTGAGTTCCGGGGAGACGACGGCGTTGATGGTGCGCAGCGCATAGGAAAGAAAGTAGGCACACGCGAAGGGAAGATAAATGCGCACGGCGGTGGAATGCGATGGAAAGGGCGGTATTGTGCCGCACGCGAAGATACCGCCACGCGCGACGTGCCCTATAATTTGCCCGTCGCGGTTAAACGGAAAAGGATCGAATGATGAAGATTGCGGCCAACGGCATACAAATCAGCTACGAGATGGAAGGCAAAGGTCCTTGGCTCGTATTCAGCCATTCGCTGGCTTGCACGGCGGCCATGTGGGATGAACAAGTCGAAGCTTTCAAGGATCGCTACACCTGCGTGCGTTTCGATACGCGCGGTCATGGCAAGAGCGATGTGCCCAGCGGGGGTTATACGCTGGAGCAAATGGCGGACGATCTGCACGGTTTGCTCACTGGTCTCAAGATTACCCGTCCCCATTTCGTGGGGCTTTCCATGGGCGGGATGATCGGCATGACCTACGCGCTCAAGTATCCCGGAGTATTGCGCAGTCTCGTGCTCTGCGATACCACGAGCCGCGTTCCCGCGGAAGCGAAGCCCCTGTGGGCCGATCGCATCAAGACCGCCACGCAGGGCGGAATGGAGCCTTTGCTGGAGAGCACCTTGAAGCGTTGGTTTACCGATGGCTATCTTGCGCAACCCAGCCCGGTGCTCGAAAAGGTCAGGCGCATGATCCTCGGCACGCCAGCGCTAGGCTATGCCGGTTGCTGTCATGCCATTCCGCGCATCGACACCACGGACCGGCTGCGCGAGATCAAAGCCCCCATCCAAATCATCGTCGGCGACCAGGATGCCGGCACGCCCGTGGCCATGTCGCGCGCGATGCATGAGGCCGCGCCAGGCTCCGAGTTGGTGATTATCCCCAGCGCTTCGCATTTGTCGAATTTGGAGCAGCCGGAGGCTTTCAACAAAGCGCTCTCGGCGTTTCTCGCAAAGCACTAATTCAGTTCGTAAGAAAGGGGAGTGCCCGGCCACACTCCATTATCGATGACTTTGCTGCCTTCAAGAATCAAATAGCTCTGGCTGCCGTAGTGCGGAAGTGGCCGCAACAACGCTTGCAAGGATGCGGCGTCCGCGACGGAAATGAATAACATGGCGGTCCCTGCCGTGCTTTTTGCCGCCCATGCCTGCGCGCTACCTTTTCTTGAAAGAGATTCCGGCCGGGTTAGGCCGTGCTCGGCTAGAAATTGGTTGACTCGTTCGTGGGTGCCGATGACGAGGGTGGAGGCATTCTTGGCTGGTGAAGAAACCGGCGCATTGTCCAGAATCTTTTCCGCCAGTTGTTGCGCGATCTGCCGAATGTTCTCCTCGGAATCCGCAATTACGAGTTGAACATGAGGGTCGACCATGGTCTGGCGAAGTATGGCGGGCAATTCGTAGGCATCGAGGCGGCGAAGGACTTGGAATTCGCTGTCCAGGGAAATGCGGTCAGTTTTTTTTGATAAGGGCAGTGAAAAAATCTGCTCGCCTTGCGTCATTGAAACGTAATGGGTTGTCGTTCCCTCGCTGGAATGAATCATCAAAGGCAATCGCAAGGCGAACGCATGCGAAGATTGCTTCAGGGTTATGGTTCCCGGTGTGCCGCGTGCCGCATTGGTAATGCGCACGGATGGAAGGTCCGCGCGGTCAAGATACTGCGCGAACAAGTGCGCCAGCGACTCGCCGGACGTCTTCTCGAAACTCATCCGTAGGTCGTCCCAGGTCGCCGTTTTGAATTGGTGCTGTTGCCAGAAGCCTCGCAAGCCTTCCGCGAACTTCTCGCGGCCAATCTGTTCGCGGATCACGTAGAACAGCATCGATGCCTTGCTGTAACCGATGATCTGCGAGGCGCCGTGGGTGCGTGTGCGAAAGGCCCGCAGCGTTTGCGTCTCATCCTCGGGTAGGGATGAAAGATCTCGCAACCAGCCGAGCCGCATGGCGCGGGCCGCGCCGGCACTTTCGTCTTCCTTGAAGGCGTAATCGGCCATGAATGCGGTGAGGCCTTCGCTCCAGTTGCCTGTCTCGTAACCGGCGAAAACCCCATTGCCCCACCAGTTGTGCAACACCTCGTGCCCGAGAGAGGTGTGGCGGATGAAGGGCAGCCGCAATACGTCCATGCCCAGGTAGGTCAGCGTGGGCATGCCGAATCCCGTGGGGGTGGGGCTGGAGACGACGCTGAATTCCGAATGGGGATAGGGACCGATCTCGCGGCTGTAGCGCGCGATATAGCTCGCGGTGGAGTCCAAATAATTCCGCGCAAGATCCTTGATTTCCGGATGAAAGTAAGTGCGTAATCGTATGCGCGGAGACGTCTGCGTAAATTTCTCCGCGACGTCGTAGGGCCCTGCCATGAGATCGATCCCTTGGGCGGGCGCGCCGAAGACAAACTCGGCTTGATAACTCGCGGCCGAGATGATTTCATTCGCCAAACGCCCCGGAACTAAGCCGCGCTGGCCGGCAGGTAACGTAAGTTTTACGCGATAGGTGAAGGCGCCTACCTTCGGCGCCGGATACCACAGGCTCGATGCAGGGAGAAAACTGCCGCGCGCGCTGGCTGCGGGTACTAGACCGCCGAGTGTCTCGCGATGATCCATGTCCTTGAGTGGCGGCAGCGAGAGTTCGTAGTGCAACACTTGCGTTTGAAGGCGCGCCGCTGCGGGAAATACGAGCGCTTGCTTCCCTTGCGTGATGCGGGCGTCTGGAGCCAAAGAGAATTGCGTATCGCTTGCACCGGCGGGGACTGTCAGTTTGGCGCGTACGCCGAGCAGGCGAGTGAGAGGATCCAAGGACACGTCGAGGTCTACGTGGGGTAACGAAGTCGCCACGGCGGGGAGCGCGGCCACTGTCATTAGGAGTAATCCACCAAGCCATCGCGGATTCATGGTCTGGGCGGGAATTTGGCGATCAGTTCCAAGCGCTTGCCGTCGCGGTTCACCACTATGGGGAGCCATGTTCCGGGTGCTTGGCGTCTCACGATGGAGATCACGCTCTGCATGCTGGCGACCGGAGATCCCGCGACGGTTTCCAGAATATCGCCGGCGAGTAACCCCGACTGCGCGGCCACCGTGTTGGCCATGATTCGCTGGATTCGCACCCGGTCATTCGATAAACCCAGCTCAACTCCTAGGCGCGGCGTATCGGCGTGCATGGCCGTGGCGTTCAGGCCGAATACCGCGTCCGCGATGTTTGGCGGCGGGGGCTCGCATTGCGCTTCGTTGTCCCAGGGCAGTAGTACGACGGATTCGTCAATGCCTAACGCGTGCAACTGCCGCGGGATGCCGTGCCTGTACTCCAAATGTCCTCTACCGGCGATGCCAACGACCAGCGAGGTTCGTTGGGTGAGAAGGGGCCGTGCAAGGGCTTCCGCCATGGCGCGGTCCCACAAAAGCATGCTGTCGGCGAAGTTACGAAATTTAGGGTCTTCGAGGCCCGAGGCGGGCGTGGTATCGGCGGAGCCGTGCGCGCGGTAGGACAGATAAAGGCTTTGCAAATATGCGGGTGTTGCCGGTGATGGATCACCCACTCCTTCGCGCTCGGAGATGGGTATTGCCCGCCAGCCTTGTTGTCCCACCCGTTGCACTAGGCCGCGCTCGACATTGAGCGCCAGCATGGGTATGCGATGCATGCGCGCGAAGTGAAACAGCGGGAGGTAGAGCTGCGGATCGATGCCCCATATCTGCTCCCACTGCGTATCTCGCAGGAGTTCCGCTTCGCTCATTTGGCCGCTGGCCCACCGGTCTAGAACGGGCTGCACACGGCGGGGAAAGCTTTCGAAGCCGATCATCATCTCGGGTTGCCTCGCATGCAGCGCGGCCAGCAAGTGCAATTGCCAAGCGTGGTGCTGGGCGTTGTCATGTTCCTCTCCCAGCAGCACCGCGCGCGCCCGCGAGGCGCGATTCAATAAGTCATCCAAGGCAAGGATTTTCAGGCTGCCATCGGCCAGAGCCCATTTTCCAAGAGTCACGCAAGCGTTCGCACTGGCGGTGAAAGGCGAAAGCAGTAAACCCATAAGGGCGAGGAGGACGGTCGATCTTGGGAGAAAGTGGGTCATGTGTGAATGGACGAGTATCTGGGTAGCGAGTATGCAGGTGCCGAGGGCGGACTTGGCGCGAGTAAATTGCCGTTAGTCTGTACTAACCGTGGAGTGCATGCAAAGCCTTGGAGAGTAAGTTTTGACCTAGACAAATAGCATTGGCCCTTAAACATTCAAGGAGTCGCATCGCGACGTATGCAATACAAACCTATTGTAGTGAATCAACGACATTGGAGGGGTACTTCATAACTATTAAAAGGTGCTTTGCGCGAAAAGTCCTTGACAATTTCACAATCGGAAATTATCATGTCCATGACAACAGTGCATGACTCATACGGATCGTTCTCCCCTTAGTCTTCTGCTTAGTCTTCCGTTTAATCTTTCGTTTGGTTCGTTGTCGTGTAATGGTAGTTCTCCAGCAACGTTATCCCATAACGTTGCCTCTTTCTCGTCATCGGGGTCTCTGGTCTCCTCCTCCTCCCCCAAGCCTTGATGATGTAGAAGCTGACCCCGGGTCCAACGACCCGGGGTTTTTATTTGCGCGCCTCGCCGAGAGAGCCGCGCTTTCGCTCCCCTATAATCGATTCGCTATCAGGAGGAGTTTGTAATGATCATGAAGTCGGTTTTGCGCGGGCTTATCGCCCTTGCGCTGGCGTTTCCCGCCATTGGCGCGGTTCACGGTGACGGCGAAGCGGAGGAAGACGCCTACCAGGCGATGGATTGCGAGCATCCGCCCAGCGGCGCGATCGGAAAACTCCCCGAGCCGTTGTCGCGCTGGGCAAGAATCAGCTGCTTTCCCTCTGGCCAAGCCTTGAGCCAGGCTGCCCATGCGCAATGGCGCTACCCAGGCAGTTGGACGGACAAAGTATTATTGCCAGCCCGCACCGAATCGGACGAGAACGATGCGCGGCCGCGCTATTTCACGCAATTCGAGGTGCGCGAACTACCCTCCGCCGAGGCGCGCGAGCGCCACCAAAGTTTGTTGAAACAAGTTCCGGTGTACGCGGACCGTATTGCCGGCGGAACGCGGGTGCCCGATGCGCCGAGCGCTGCCTGGGAAATCGTGGGGACTAATAACCGGAGCAAATCGTTCCATCTTTATATGATGCAGCACGCAGGCAAGAAAGAAATATGGGGGCTGATGTGCGCGCCCAAATGCGAGTCTCATCTTTCCTTCATCGTGACCCTTCTTCCGTGAAGTGGCGATAAGCATGAAACTGGACATTAAGTCAGTATTACCGGAAGACGAAAAAGCCGCTTTGCTAATAGGCCGCGCGTGGTTGCCAGGCCCGCTGGCCGGTCCTTCCCTGGTGTGCATACACGAAGGCCAGGTACATGACTTGAGCCGGGTCGCGCCAACGTGCTCCGAGTTGCTCAATAGCGATGCCCCCGCCGCCGCCGTGCGATCGGCGTTACGCAACGGTAGCGCGAGCGTGATCGCCTCCTTGGAGGATGCCCTACAAAATTCCGCCGCGGGTAGCGCTGGCCCCCATCGCGCCCACTTCCTTACTCCCATCGACCTGCAAGCCGTACGTGCCTGCGGCGTGACTTACGTGGCCAGCATGCTGGAGCGGGTGATCGAGGAACAGGCCAAGGGAGATCCCCAGCAGGCCGAGGAATTGCGGCACGCCATCGGCGAGGAGATCGGCGCGGAACTGAGGAACATCAAACCGGGTTCTCCGCAAGCGATGCGCGTGAAGGAGTCGCTCATCAAGCGCAAACTCTGGTCGCAATATCTGGAAGTTGGCATTGGCCCCGATGCGGAGGTTTTCAATAAGGCGCAACCCCTGTCCGCCGTGGGCATCGGTGCCGAGGTTGGCATCCTGTCCAACTCCTCCTGGAATAACCCCGAGCCTGAGTTGGTATTGGTCATCAACCGCCGGGGCCAGATCGTGGGTGCCACCTTGGGCAACGACGTCAATTTGCGCGATTGGGAAGGCCGCAGCGCCTTGCTCTTGGGCCGCGCCAAGGACAACAACGCCAGTTGCGCCATCGGCCCCTTTGTCCGCTTACTCGATGACACCTATACCCTCGACGATATGCGCCGTACGCAAATCACCACGCAGATCACCGGTTCCGATGGGTTCCGCGTGGAAGGAACTTACAGCGTGTCGCAAATCAGCCGCGATCCAGCGGACCTCGCATCGCAAGCCATTAACCGGAACCACCAGTACCCCGACGGGCTGGCCTTGTTCCTGGGCACGGCGTTCGCACCCACGCAAGACCGTGGAGAACCCGGCAAGGGATTTACCCATCACCCGGGCGATATCGTTTCCATACGGTCGCCGCGTCTGGGCGCCTTGATCAATCGCGTTAACCTGTGCGATCAGATCCCGGAATGGAGCTTCGGTATAGCGGATCTCATGCGTAACTTGAGCGCGCGCGGTTTAATCTAGAAGCGCCCAAGGGTATGGCGGCCAGAGGTTCATCATGCCCTTCACCATCGCACATCCCGCCGCCGCACTTCCGCTGCTACGCCCGCTTCGCGGATTCGGAGTTCTGTCGGCCCTGGTCATCGGGAGCATGACGCCGGACTTTCCTTATTTCTTGACGGGAGATTTAACGCGCCGGGAATAGCACAGTTTCGCGGGCCTGTTTTATTTCTGCCTTCCTTACGGCGTGCTCGCCTATCTGCTCTATCACTTAGTGTTGAAGTATCCGCTGATTGCCCTGCTTCCAGAACCGGTAGGGAAAAAAGTGCTGGGTGTGTGCGCGCAACCATGGCGGTTTCCGAAGGCAAACGGATTGGCAGTGGTAATTTCCTTGCTCGCGGGCGCCGCCACCCACGTGATTTGGGATAGTTTTACGCATCCCGGCGAGACCATCGTTCAGACTTTGCTGCCCCTGCAAACTGAGTTATTCAAGATTCAAGGTGCGAGCTTCTACGTCTTCAATGTGCTTCAACACATGAGCACCTTGCTTGGATTCGGCCTGCTGGCCCGGTGGGGAGCGCATTGGTTGCGGACAACCCCCGTCACGTCCGCCGAGCTTCCTTTCACCTTGCGAACTGCCACGCGTGTGTTGGTCATCGCACTATTCGGGACCATCACGGCTTACGAATTTTTAGAGGTGGCTGCGGTGGCGCTCTACCAGCCGGTGCCGCTCATTCGGTTACGGCACTGGGTGGGCCCTGCCGTGACCACGGCCATGGCGAATGTAGGAATTGCCGTCATCTTGTATAGAGTGCTGTGGAACATCGCCGCTCTGCGGCGTGTGCGCAAAGCCTGCTGCGGCGGCGATCTAGAGGGAATCCACAAGTTTTACCATCGCCTGCCGCTGGTGTGCATCAGGCAGCTTACCGTAACCTGCCTCTAAGTTATCCTTCGCGTGAACGGGCTTGCTCGTGGCGGGGATCACGCAGGTGAGGGCAGGGTGGGCGAGGATGTACTTCAAGAAAAATTGCGCCCAGCTTGTGCAATCGAATTCCGCGGTCCACGCCGGGATATCCTTGCCCTTCACGCGCCGGAACAAATTCGCTTGCGCGAAGGGGCGGTTGGCGATGACCGCGACGCCCAACTCCCGCGCCAAAGGCAGCACGCGTTCTTCCGCCTCGCGCTCGGCAATGGAGTAATTGAGTTGCACGAAGTCGTAGGCCTTTGTCTTGAGCAGTTTCTCCAAGTCGTCATAGGCCCCTTCGTGGTAGTGAGTAATGCCCACATAACGTACGCTGCCCTTGGCCTTCCAATCCTTGAGGGTAGCCGTGTGAGTGCGCCAATCGACGAGGTTATGGATTTGCATCAGATCCATGCGAGACACGCGCATGCGGCGGAAGGATTCTTCCATCTGTGCAATGCCCGCTTCCTTGCCGCTGGTCCACACCTTCGTGGCGTAGAACAACTGGTTCGCCACTCCCGCGGCGGTGGCCACCTCTCCCACGGCGGTTTCCGCGCGCCCGTACATGGGCGAACTGTCGATGACGGATCCGCCTCGCGCCACCAGGGTGCGCAGTACTTCCACGAGAGGCGCTTGTTCCGCGCTGCTGGCGCCGGCGTCGAAGGCCTGGTAGGTGCCCAGGCCCACGACGGGAATTCGCTCGCCACTGCTGGGTATGGGACGTTGCAACATTGTGGTTTCCTTTGCGTGGGATGGACTGGCGGCCAGCATGGCTCCCAGACCGATGAGTTGTTTGATCGCTTGGCGGCGGGTGTTCATGCTTCTCCTGTCTTCAACCGTGCGTGCGCATGCACGAGCCATTTACCCAAGAGCGCCCAGAGCACGGCGCCCACGGCCGCGAGCATGGCGATACCAGAGAGCCCCAATCCCTTCAGCCCTTCGAACAACCACGCGCTCGCGGCATCTCCACCGCGATAGACAGCGGTATCCATGAAGTTCTTGGCCTTGTACTTTTCCGCGGGCGTGAGAGCATTGAACAACGTCTCGCGCGCCGGCTTGGCAATGGCGAACTCGCCCGCTCGCCGCGCCACGCCGAAAACCGCGAGCACCGTAATGATGGGATCGAAGGCCAGCACCAGGAATCCAACAACCGAGAGCAGGGGAATCAGCACGAGCCCGGCGGCGATTCCCCACCACTTCAACAGACGGCTGAACACGAAGATTTGCAGGACCAGGGTGAACGCGTTGGTGGCGAGATCCATGGCGGCGAACAGCGCCGTGCGCTGGCCAGGGTCCGTATAGGCCGCCGACACGATGTGCTGCTGCTGAAAATACAGAAAGGTGGAAAGGGAGCTGTAGAGGAGTACGAATCCGCACAGGGCGAGTAGATAACGCGAGGAGAAAACCAGTTTTACCCCATCCCACATCCCGCCCCCCATGGCGGCCGCCTTATCGCCTTGTGCACCGCGCCCGCTTCCGCCACGAGCCCAGCGCCCCAAATAGGCAATGCACAGGACCGCCCCCACGAGAAATACGGCCGATACCAGCAACAGGTTCGCAACACCCAAAGGTTTGGCGAGAACCGCTGAAAAGGCCGGTCCTGTGATGGCGCCCGCGCTGCCCCCAGCGGCGATCAGCCCGTAAATGCGCTTTGCCTGCTCCTTGGAAAACAACTCCGCCATGAAACTCCAGAATACTGACACGACGAATAGGTTGAACACACCTACCCAGACGAAAAATACCTTCGCCGTATTCGCAAGCGCGATGCCGCGCGAGAACAAAAAATAGAATGCCACCAGGTTGAGCGTGAAGAATAGATAGATGCCAGGCAGCAGACTTCGCCTAGGGAACTTCGACGAGAGCCAGCCGAAAACCGGAATCACGCCCAGCATGGTGACCAGGGTCGCGGTGAATAACCAGGGCAGATTGGCCAGTCCCGCCTGAATCCCCATCTCATCGCGCACGGGCCGAAGCACATAATAGCCACACAGCAAACAGAAGAAGTACGCGAAGGCGCCCGCGACCGCGGGCCATTCCTCGTGTTTGACCAACGCGAGGCGGTCCAGCACTGCGGTTTTCATTGCGGTTTGCATGATGTTGGCTATAGTAGCGGAACCTAATAACAGAACTCCCCCATGACTGTCGTCCTTGAAGACATTCGCGCCGCCGCCGCCGCCATTCGCGGCAGCGTGATCGAAACGCCGTGCTTGCACTCGAGAACCCTGTCGCGCATCACGGGTGCCGAGGTTTATCTGAAATTCGAGAATCATCAGTTCACCGCTTCCTTCAAGGAGCGTGGCGCGCTCAACAAGCTGCTGTCCTTGAACGCTTCACAGCGGGCTCAAGGCGTCATCGCGGCTTCGGCCGGCAATCATGCCCAAGGGCTCGCCTATCACGCCAAGCGCTTGGGCGTTCCGGCGGTCATCGTCATGCCACGCTACACGCCGGGCGTGAAAGTGGTGCATACGCGCGCCCACGGTGCCGAAGTGATTTTGCACGGCGAAGTTTTCGACGAAGCGTGGGCCCGCGCCGCCGCACTCGCCAACGAGCGCGGCTTGGTCATGATTCACCCATATGACGATGCGCAGATCATCGCCGGGCAGGGAACCATTGCCTTGGAAATGCTCGCCGCGTACCCGGATCTCGATGCCCTGGTGGTCCCCGTGGGCGGCGGAGGATTGATCGCGGGGATGGCCGTGGCGGCCAAGGAATTGAATCCGAAAGCGGACATTTTTGGCGTGCAGACCGAGCGCTTTCCCTCCATGTATTGCGCGCTCGAAGGTACCACCGCCGAGTTCGGCACCAACACCATCGCGGAGGGCATCGCGGTCAAGCAACCAGGCACACTCACGCTGCCTATCGTGCGCAGCCACGTCAAGGAAGTGTTGCTCGTGGACGAGGGCGCGATCGAGCAAGCCATCGTATTGCTGCTGGAGATCGAGAAGACCGTGGTGGAGGGGGCCGGCGCGGCTAGTCTCGCCGCCTTGCTGAAGTACCCCGAGCGCTTTCGCGGTAAGCGCGCGGGGCTTGTTCTTTCCGGCGGCAACATCGATCCCCTCATGCTGGCCGATTTGATCGAGCGTGGCATGGTGAGAACAGGCCGCTTGACCCGTCTCACCGTCCAGATGCGCGATCTGCCTGGGTCGATGGCGCGGGTTACTCAGTGCCTGGCGGAACAAAATGCCAACGTCGAGGAGATCTTCCATCAACGCGCCTTCACCAACTTACCGGCGCAGACCGTCGAAGTAGACTTCGTGCTCGAAACCCGCGATCACGAACATGTGCAACAAGTGCTCTCCGCGTTGGACGCCATGGGCTTCAAGGCGGAACTTCATAACGATTGATGCCGTGAAGCGTGAGACGTGAATCCTTAAACTTCATCCTATCCGAGCCCCAAGTCCCCAGCCCCTAGCACTTAGCCCCCAGCCACGAGCCCCACTCCCATGACCCGCCTCCCCTTTTTAGACGATGCCGCCCACCCTGAACTCAAACCCGTTGCCGATCGTATCCGTGCACAGCGCGGTGGCAAGTTGCTCGCCCTCTACCGCGTGTTGCTCCACAGCCCGAAGGTGGCCGATGCCTGGCTACAGTTCTTCACCGTGATCCGGCAGCAATGCGGTTTGGATGACCGCCACCGCGAGTTGGCCATCATGTTGATCGCCAAATTGAACGGCGCGCCCTATGAATTCGAGCAACACATCCCGTTCGCGTTACGCGCGGGCCTCACGCAAGAACAATTGGGACAGATCGAGGGCTGGAAAAACTCAACGCTATTCGGCGCCAGGGATAAGGCCGTGCTGGCTTACACCGAATCGATGACGCGCCAGGTCAAGGTGCCCGATGACGTATTCGCGGCCGTTCGCGCCGAATTCGACGGGAAGACCTTGGTGGAACTCACCGCTACCATAGGCGGCTACAACATGGTCTCGCGATTTCTGGAGGCCATGCAAATTCACGGAGAATAACGCCCCGGCTGGATTACACTACTCACAGGCCCGAAAGAACGCGCATAGCGATCGGTGCCTGCGTCTCCTGGGCGCGGGTCTGGGAGATTGGTCATCATCCCATGATACGAGGAGAGTCTACGATGAAAGTCCGTGCCGTTCGCGCGGCGTTCGTGGCCGCGATCCTGGTTCCGTCCGCTTGGGCCGGTCCCGTCACCGACGGCATGTTGTTGAACGCGGCCATAGAGCCCAACAACTGGATCACCTACGGCCGCGATTATTCCAATACGCGCTTTAGTCCCCTGAAGCAGATCGACGCCAGCAACGCCAAGCGCTTGACGGCGCAATGGAGCTTTTCCTTTGGCGTGCTTGAAGGGCAGACCACCACGCCGCTCGTCAATAACGGGGTGATGTACGTCACCTCGTCCTGGAGCAAGGTGTTCGCGCTGGATGCCAAGACTGGCGAGATGCTGTGGCGCTACGACGCTCCGCTCGCCGAGGACGTGGCGAAATATGCGTGTTGCGACGTGGTCAATCGCGGTGTCGCGCTTTACCAGGACAAGGCTTATCTCGCGACTCTGGACATGCACGTCGTTGCCTTGGACGCCAAGACAGGGAAGGTCGTGTGGGACAAGACGCTAGCCGACTACAAGGATGCCTACACCTTCACCGTGGCGCCCCTGGCCGCGAAAGGCGAGGTCTATGTGGGTACCTCCAATGGCGAGTACCCCATACGCGGTTTCATCGAGGCGCTCGATGCCACCACGGGAAATTCCGTTTGGCGTACCTACACCGTGCCCACACCGGGGGAGGCAGGTAACTATACCTGGGGTGGAGAATCCTGGAAGTACGGCGGCGGTTCGGCGTGGGTAACGGGGGCCTACGATCCGCAGAACAACACTCTGTACTGGGGCACGTGGAACCCCGCGCCAGATTGGGATGGAGATGCGCGTCCGGGCGACAACCTTTACACCAATTCCACGCTCGCGCTGGATCCCGACACCGGCAAGATCAAATTCCATTTCCAGTACACCCCGCACGATATGTGGGAATACGACTGGGTGAACGAACAGATCTTGACCACGGTGCGCGGAAAGAAAGCGTGGATCCACGCCGATCGCAACGGCTATTTTTACGCCATCGATCGCGGCAACGGTAAATTCATTTACGGCAAGCCCATCGCCAAGGTGAACTGGGCGACGCTGGATGCGAACGGGCGGCCGGTGGTGAACCCGAGCAAGGTCCACACGCGTACCAAGGCGGCCATGGATGTTTGCCCAGGGCCCAACGGTGGCAAGGAGTGGAATCCCATGGCGCTGAATCCCAACACCGGCATCGTGTACATGCCGTTGCGCGACGTGTGTGTCACCGACCTGATGAGCTTGCAACAAGAACCGGTGCGAGGCGAGCCTTTCTGGGGTGTGAAGACCATCAACTTCCAGCGCGGTTTCGGGAGGATTCTCGCGATGAACGCCGACTCGGGCGAAACTGTGTGGGAGGTGAAGATGCGTTCGCCTGTCATGAGCGGCATGCTCGTCACGGGTGGCGATGTCGTGTTTGCCGGAACACCAGAAGGGGAATTCATGGCCTTCAACGCGAAGAACGGGGACGCGCTGTGGAAGCACCGCGTGGGCTCTGGAATCGTGGGCGGCCCCATCACCTACAGTGTCGATGGCAAACAATACGTGGCCGTGCCATCGGGTTTCGGCGGTTGGGTGGGATGGGCCACCATCGGCGAACACGGATTGGGTGAGCAGACTCGCGCCGGCCAAGAGAATCGCGGATAAACGTAACTTCATAGGAAACCTCCATGAGTGAAAAGACTAGGGTGCCACTTTCAACGAAAACCATGGCGTGCCGCACGTTAGTCTCCTCGGAGGTGAAGATAAACAACAGATATGGCAATGCAGCATTGCCTGGCGGTCAATAATGGCCCTGGCTTAGAACGCTTCCCCTCGAACCTGTGATTTTGAGTCTAGGCCGTTCGGTCCCAACCCCACCAGTCGCAAATCGCCTGCCCCATGACGAGGGGCTTGTCTGCCTCGGCCAGCCATGGAAGCTCTTCGGTGAACATGGTCACGCATTGCCGCCAGGAAACGGGCATCTTGGTGATGTCCGTGCCCCAGAACATGCGGCGCGGGCCGAAGGCATCGTAGATCTGGCGCAAGTAGACATGCATCGTGGGAAACGGATACTTCTCGCTGGAGTATCCCGGCGCGCCGGTCGTTTTCACGGCAACGTTGGGGTGCTTCGCCAGCGCCAGCAGTTCCGGTATGTGCGTCATGGCGGCAGCGTCCTTCAACGTGGTGTTGCCACCTCTGCCACCCAAATGGTCGATGGTTAGCCGCAGCCCAGGGTGGCGCTCCGCAATCTTTCCGATCTCTCGTAGCGAATCCGTCGCGAGCACGGCGATGGGAGCGCCAGCGCGCTCGGCCGCGGTCCAGAGCCAATCGAGCGAACCGTTTTGCAGGCGCGCGCGGGCAGGTTCACCGAGAAACAAATAGCGCAGACCGAGCATGCCCGGTTGCTCTCTCCAAGTCGCAATTCGCGATTGTGACTCTGGACGGTCCGGCGGAAGAGACCCCATGATCGCGAACCGGCCCGGATAATCTCGCACCGCGGCGAATGCCATATCGTCCGCGCCGGGGTCCCAATGCGGGGGATGGATGATTGCCGCATCGACGCCACCCTCGTCCATCATGCTCACTGCTTCGGCGGCGGTAAACGAAGTGACTTGGCGGTGCGCCATATTGCTGGGTAGGCCGCTTCCCCAAAGATGAATCTGGGCGTCGATGATCTGCATCGTGTCTCCTTTCCCTTGAGCTTGCGTACATGTTAAATTAACAGGTGTCCCGCTTGGCAGTATTCAGGGTTATGGCGGTTCGCAGAAAATACCGCAGCCCGCCGAGAGGAGAAACCCCATGCCTAATACCGCTGCCGCGACCATGGATCGCGACCGTCAAACCCAGCACCTCTACGCTAAGCTTGAGGATCGTGTCCTCGCTCGTGATCAGTTGGGCGCGAGCGATGTGTATTACGATCTTGTGCGCCATGGGCGGCCTCTGAGCGAGATGCTGCGCGAGACCGCGCGCATCCACGGGCCCTATACACATGTCCCCTATCACGAGCGTATCGACGCGGGCTTCATCAATTTCGTCAACAACGACCATTGTCTTCTGAGCGCGCGGGCCACCTTGCATCTGTCCAAGTGGCTGCCCGAGAGCATGGCCGGATTGCCGATGGCGCAGACGATCTGGTACGTCCCCACCGGTCTCGACATCTGGAACCAAAAGATCAATAAGGCGCCCGGACACTACGCGCGAGGCGTTGCATTGGAAGGTAAACCCATGGCTCCGGTGGTGCACTGGCCCAGCCAGGAAGCCGAACGCATCGAGGGTTCCCTTGGCGACAAGCTTGGGACGTGGCTAACGCTGGTGCACCGCGGGTCCGTGCTGGAGGCCTACCGGGTGTTCCTCGGCCTCATGGAAGACAAGGCGAATCGCCCGGAAGTTTTGGCGGAACTCGTGTTCGCGGGTCTCATCGACTTGCAGGACCGGGCGTTTCTCAACCGTTCGTACACCACCGGCCACAAGTCCTACCGTGCACGCGCCACCGTCGAACTGGGTAACGCCATCGGCTGGGACAATGCGAGGCCCGTGCTCTATGCGGGCGCGCTGGACATGGCGGTGGGCCCGCGCTGGTACTCGACTTACGAGATGGCCTGCAATTGTGTGACGCATTATCTCGAGAAAGAGAAGATATCGGCCATGCCCTACGCCGGAACCACGGCGCGCGAGCGCTCGCTGTTACGCAATACGGCTCCATTGCTAAGAGCGGAGGCTGAGGCCTTCCTGGAAGTTGTGATGCACCACCCCGAACCGGCCTACCTTGAAGCCTTGAGCAAGCTGCTGCTCGCCGGTAAGGGGCCGCGCCAGATTCTCGACGTGCTGCAGATTGGCGCCGCGCAAGTGTTGCTCGAAACCCAGGATCCCCTCAATTTCTCGATCCCGCAGCACTGCTACGAATATTGCAACACGCTGGGCTGGTTCTACGATCAATTCGAACATCCGCAGCGCTTGAAGTTACTCTATGCCGCCGCGACGTTTCTGCACCGTAACGCACACCACCAGCGTGCCACGGGCGATGGTGTGGAGGCGAAGGCCGCCCTTCCGGCGGGCGCTCATACGCTCAGTGCCGCGCAATTGATCGAGCGTGTCAGTGCCTCCATCATGGCGCTGGACAGCCCGCAAGCGTTAGCCTGGACGCGAGCTTACCTTGCCACCACGGCGGAACGCGATTCGCTGGTACAACATCTGGCCCTCATCGCATGCCGGATAGGCAACGACCCGCATAACCAGGAAATCGCTCAATGCCTACTGGAGGACTATGCCAAGAACCGCGGATTCGACCGCGACCGGCTCCTCCTAGCGTGCGTGCAGCACACGGCAGTGCATCGCAAGTACGGAGACTTCATGGAGTCCAGCCGCAGGTACGGGCATGCGATGGGAGTGGCGGCGCTGCAATAAGCCGTAACGCATAAAGACGCTAAGGAACGGAGAACGGAATGACTGCTTATTTCATCGTGCGAGCCCAAGTGATGGATGCGGCCGTGAAGAAGGATTTCGACAGGTGGTACCAAGAGGAGCATCTACCAGATGCCCTCAAGGCATTCAACGCCAAGAGGGCGTGGCGCGGCTGGAGCCAGATGGATCCGCTCGTACACCATGCCTTCTATGAATTCGCGGACCTCGCGGGTGTGCGGGCAATCCAAGGTTCCGACGGACACAAGAACTTGGTCGCGGAGTTTGACCGCGTGTGGGGCAACAAGGTGACGCGCAGCCGCGATATCGTGGAGACCGTGCAGTCTATCGGCCCTTGACCAGACCTTTGAGGTTCGGCCAGTGAGAACCGGCTACCGGCTGGACTGCGCTTTTCTCCATGCCGCTGGTGGAACGGCGTGTCGCACGCGAATCGGTGCGATGCCTGAAAGCCTACGCGAACGCCAACGGCGGGCAGTTTCCCTGGGCAGCTACCGATCTTTCCACTTTCGCTCAAGCGAATAACACTCGCTTAGGCCGACTTCCAGGCGTTTCTGAATGGCCCAGCACCGCCGATACCGAAGCGTGCCGCGGAGTAGACCCGTACGCTTACTTCGATGCTTGGCGCCGCCTCATTTTTTATGGGGTTTCCGAGGCGTTCAGACCAGGCGTTGGACCTCCTGGAAGCTGCGGATCCGATTGCCTCACCGTAAGCGGAGACAACTTGGTGAAGATCGTCGTGATGGTCGCGGGAAAGCCGCTCCCGAACGAATCGCAGTCAGCCGCCGCGCGCACCTCCACGCCCGCAAATTCGCAGCTATATCTCGAGGCCGATCCTGGGGATCTCAGCGTCCAAAATTACCGGCTTACGTCGCAGCCAGATAACCCTTATTCCAGGCGGCGGCCAGAACTGACGGGGTCTCATCATTTCAATGACGCCGTCGAATGCCTGTCTGAGAACACGGTCAGTCCATGCGCCAATTAGCTTCGCTCCGCGCAAGCAGATCCGCTACCGGTGTGGGAATTCGCGCTCAATCAGGTTTTTCGTTGATCGAGCTCGCCATAGCAATCATCGTCATAGCTTTGTTGCTCGGCGCGCTACTTGTACCGCTGGGCACACAAGTGGAACAACGCAAGATAGCGGAAACGCAGCTGGTCTTGGAAGAGATCAAAGAGGCCCTGCTGGGCTATGCCATGATGAATGGCAATCTTCCACGGCCTTCCCTTTCAAACGTTTTCCCCGGCTCGGCAATTAGCGGAATGGCATCGACGACGGACTGCGTGGGGGGCGAACTCTAACGCGCTTTGTACTGGTTACCTGCCCTGGAGCACGCTGGGTGTCGAGCGAACGGATACTTGGGGAAAATTATTTAGATACAGCGTCACGCCCGCCCTTACATTGGCTCCCTCTTCGATAACGCTGGCGACAAACGGAAACCGAACCCTATGTAATCCTGCTCCCTCGGTCATTCCCAACGATTGCGACGGAGTCGCGGGGCCGGATCCCCTACCAGCGATACTGGCCGACAAAGTCGCCGCCGTCGTTGTCTCTCACGGCATGAGTAATCACGGATCCGCCGTCCTGGGCAACATCTTGCAATTATCCTATCCCAATAACTCGGTAACCAATCTCAACGAAGACCGGAATAACGACAATCTGACGCATTTTTTTGCCCGGCCCTACGCCTAGAATCCGGGTGCCATTGGTGGAGGGTTTGACGACATCGTTATTTCAATTCCGACCAGCATACTGATGAACCGCCTGGTCGCAGCCGGAAAATTACCCAACAGCTAGTTCCCTCGAGAGAACAAAACTGACCGACGAATGCGCGTTCTTGGCTAACGTAAGCGTAAAGCCCAAGGAACGCGCTTGTCTCGAGGCTTGGTACAAACCCACGCCGAGTCCTCTAGAAGATGGCACGGGGCCTAGGAACAATTTGTTGGCGATTCCGTCAGGTACTGGCGGGCCGTTATCGGTAACGCTCAGTGCCAGCTTTCCGTTCCACTCCATGCGCACCTGAATCGACACGGGTAAATTTGCCTGCCGTTTAGACAGTGCATTGTTGATAAGGTTATCCGCCACGCTGTCGAACAATTCTGCCGGTAGCGTGGTGCTTTCCGGCATTTCGGTGGTTTCAAAGGCCAAGTTCTCGAACGCATATCGCTGCTGAAACTGCCCCCACCATTTTGTAGCGGCAATCCATCCCACCTTGTCAGTACTCTTGACGGCGAGTTTGTCGAGCGTGGTTTGCAAGCGCTTCGTAATTTGCGGGAGCTGCCGCTGGACGAGCCTGCGCAGAGCTTCGGCTTCCTGATCGCTGCTGGTCTCTATGGCCGAACACAATGATCGTAGCGATTGCAGTAGATTCTTCACGTCGTGCGTCAGCCGCGTACCGGTCTCATGGATCGCGCGCATGTAGGCATTATTGCGCTGTTCTTGCTCCCGAACCTTCGCCTCGTAGTAATCCGCCAGCAATCGAGTCAGCAGCCGCATGTGCACCACCAAGCTCGGGCCGGCGAACCAACGAGTGTAGACGTTCAGTTTGAGATCTCCCGTGCTGCAATCCGTCGAAAACTTCGCGACATGTCCCGCGCTACCCTTGTGGTGAGCGCTTGCCCATTCGATGCCGCTGATCCAAGGCAACGTGACGATCTCCTGTGCGGCGAGTGCAAGGAATTTTTCGGGCTCGCGCTCTTGCTGCGCGATATCGGCGAGCCGCTGCATCCATCGCTCGAAAGGCGTTCCAACGCTCAGGAAGTACCGTGACAATAGCTGGCTCAACCCGGTGAAGCCAGCGCGCGGATCCCACATCCAGCTCAAGGCCACGAGCAAGGCGGCGATCACGAGCAACGCCTGCGCGAGTGCGAAAACGTAGTGCGTGTTGTTGATTTGCCGGAACACGAAGGCGCCCAGCACTAGCACAATGACCAAGAAAAACAGCAATAAGCTGTAGAGCAAATCGACCGCGGAGGCGGCGTTGCGTTCGTCCGCCCGGCCAGTGCGAACGAAAAAGATCACGCCGATGAGGATCACGGGCGCATAGCGCGCGATCTGCCGAAGCAAATCCGAAATCGCGGGCGGCGAGATGAGATGCGGGACTACCCATACCAGCAGAATGAAAAGTAAATATGTCGCCGCTAGCAGGGCGATAAGCCCTTCGGCTCGCTCCTTAAGGGAGGGCACCTGGCCGCCAATGAGCGCCAGCAGAAGCGCGATCCATAACGCCATGAGCCACAGGCTCTGCGCCGCCGCGAGGAGTCCCGCGGTGGCGATGATGAGCACCGCTTGCCCCCAGTAGAGCTTTTGTTGGCCCCGGATGACGGGTTGCCATAAAAGGAAGCTGCCAAAGTGAAATAAGAGGAATCCCTTGGCCACCCAGGTTTCGATACCGAATACAAGCGCGGCATGCAACCCCAACAACATCGATGCGAGCCAGTCTTGGGGACGGATCAACCGAGCCATCCGCGCGAACCGGTTAGGCGCTGGTTGCGAGAGGTTCGCCGTTAGAATCGGTTTGTCGCTTGCGTTCATTTGCGCCATATAGTCATTATCGAAAACCCATGAAAGCACTCACCATCGCCCGCTATTGCTTGTTGGAGGCCTTTCGGACGCGCTACCTGTGGTGGCTTTTCGGTATGTTGCTCGTGCTTCTCTCAGCCACATTCTTCCTGCGCAGCCTTGCGGTCACGGAATCCGCCCGTATCCAGTTGGGGGTATTCGCGGCTTTTGCCCGCATAGGATCCGTCTTCATCATCACGTTACACGTCTCTGGAACTCTCATCCGGCAATTCAACGACAAGGAAACCGAGCTGCTGTTTGCCCTGAACCTCACCCGGGCGGATTACCTCCTTGGCCGTTTCCTTGGATACGCCGGGGTCTCGGTGCTTACCGCCTTCGTCGTCGCGCTCTTCGTCGCAATGCTTGGACCAGACGCGAACTTGCTAGCCTGGGGCGGTTCCCTTGCTTTCGAACTCATGCTCACTTCGGCGGTAACGCTGTTCTTCGTGGTGAGTTTTGTTCAGATCGCACCTGCCGTGCTCTTTGTGGCGTCCTTTTACCTTCTCGCTCGTAGCATTTCCGCACTGCAATTGATCAGCCACTCGCCCTTGTTAGGAGTCGATAGCTTTGCCAAGGTATTCGGGCAAAAAGCCATGGACTTCATGGCGCTCCTCCTCCCCAGATTGGATGATTTCACCCAGACAGGATGGCTGTTGGAGCCAGTCGCGACACCTGCTTTGGGCAGTATGGCGCTACAAGCAGGTGCTTACCTATGCCTGATCCTTGGGGCCGGATTATTCGACCTGCAGCGAAAGGAACTATAGTCTTGGGGTCGCGCAAGGCACCCACGCCTATTTTTCTCGCCGTCGCCTTGGCCGCGCAAGTATGGGTTGGTGCGCATCACCCCAAGCCCGACGCCTCTGCTCAGGCCCTACCCGCCGCGCCGGCCGCGGGTTTCTTACGGGTGACCGCCTTGGGAGAACCCATTGCCTTGAGCCAGATGCTCACTCTTTGGCTCCAAGCCTTCGATAACCAGCCGGGAGTCAGCATCCCCTTCCTCGCCTTGGACTATGGCCGTGTTGAAAGCTGGCTTGACCGTCTGTTGTCTCTTGACCCCAGGACGCAATACCCGATGATGATGGCGGCCCATTTCTATGGCCAGGTGCCGGATACCACCAAGCAAAGACAGATGCTGGCATTCCTCCACCGGCGCTTTCTCGAGGACCCCAACCATCGCTGGCGCTGGCTTGCTCACTCCGTCGTCATGGCCAAGCACCGGCTCAAGGATTTGCCCCTCGCGTTGCGCTATGCCGAAGCGCTGGCAGCCAACGCCACTCATCCCTCCGTTCCGGGCTGGGCGAGGCAGATGCGAATCTTCTTGCTGGAAGACCTAGGCGAAATGGAGGCCGCGAATATTTTGCTGGGCGGATTGCTCGCTAGCGGAGAAATCGCCGATGAACACGAAAAACGGTTTCTGATACAGCGTTTAGGCGCAATGCAGCAAGGCGAAAACTCGTCAATACCGCCGAATTCTCGGCCATGATTCCCCTTGATTAGCGGGTAGGTGCACACGCTCTGTCGTGGAGAGTTCCGCACGCAAGCCAAGCGCCGGTGCGCGAGCTTCGCGAGCTAATCAGCAGTGGTCTAGCGTTTTTCCGTGCCGGATCTTGACTCGCTAATTTTTTCTTGGCGCAACCTCGGGCGAGGCTCCTATGTCATGGCATAAATCTAGCGGCCCGCGACTCAACGCCCGCGGGCATCGCGAAGAAATATTCGATTACGGCGGTTGTTCGAGATATATCGAGCCACTCATCCCTCTGGAGGGGACAACAATGGAATCACAACGTGGATTTACCCTCATCGAAATCGCCATCGTCTTGGTGATCATCGGCCTCTTGCTCGGCGGGGTGCTAAAGGGCCAAGAACTCATCACCAGCGCGCGCGTGCGTAATATTATTTCCCAGCAAGACGGAATAAAGGCGGCGTTCTTTGGGTTTCAGGACCGGTATCGGGCGTTGCCAGGAGACTACTCTGGCGCAGCTAACAACATTAACTGCGCTATCCCCTGTACCAATGGTAACGGGGATGGAATCATCCAAGCGGGTAACGAATCGCTTTCGGCGTGGCATCATATGAACGCGTCCGGATTTTTGAATGGCAGCTACACTGTTGCCTCGGGTGTGACGGTTCCGGGTCCGGGGACTTCTCCCACGAATCCTTACTCTGTATTTCTAGAAATCGTCAACGATGGGGCTTACGGCGGAGCAATCGGGGTAACCCCAATCGCTAAACATAACATTAAGACGGGAGGTCAGATTCCGGTTGAAATAATCGCCGAGGTAGACCGAAAAATCGACGACGGATTTCCGTTTCAAGGGGCATTCCAATTTTCGCCTTTCACACCTAACGCGGCAACAGTACCCGCCCCAACCGCCGTGACTTGCGTTAACGGCACGGCAGTGACATCTCCATGGTTCGCTACGAGCAATCCTACGTCGAGCAACTGCGGTGGCGCTAGCATATTGTAGAAATCGGAACTGTTCTTGGTCGCAAACCCGGCCCTGCGCCGGGTTTGTTATTTCTGCAGCAACCGCATCTCCGCCGCCACCAAATCTTCCTCGATTCCTCTGAGCACCACGACGTCTCCGTGAGCCAAGGTCGTCTCCCGGTCCGGATCGGTTTTCCTTGTATCCCTCCGCCGAATGGCAGTCACCTCGACGCGAAGGTTGCCCAGTGCCAGTTGATCGAGCGTTTTGCCAGCCGCGGCCGCGCCTGGAACGATGGTCACTGAGTGCAGCTGCGGCTGTTCATGTTCTAGATCTTAGTTGATCTCATCGCTCGCTCCGCGGAAGAACCCGCGAAAGAGCGAGTACTGCTGCTCGCGCGTGGAACGGATTCTCCTTAGCACCCGGTTGAAGGGCACGCCAATCAGCATCAAGGCGTGGGAGGCGAGCATGAGGCTACCTTCCATGATCTCCGGCACCACTTCCGCCGCGCCAGCCTGCTTGAGACGTTCGATATCGGTGCCGTCGCGGGTACGGATGATCACCGGCATCTCGGGACGCACGGCGTGCGTGATACTAAGAATACGTAATGCGGACTCCGTGTCCGCATAACTCACCACCAAGGCCGCCGCGCGCGTGAGTCCCGCTGCAACCAGCACTTCTCGGCGCGCCGCATCGCCGTAGACCACGTGCTCCCCGGCGGATGCGGCTTCGCGCACGCGTTGCGAATCCGCATCCAG
>SHXO01000042.1 GCA_009693245.1 Betaproteobacteria bacterium
GTTGGGTAAGTTTGATACAAAGCCAGTGAAGAGGCTCGCAAAACGCCTTGAAAGTCGAGAAATAACCCGACTGAAGGTCACCTGGCCGAGAATGAAACTCATTTCGCTAACGCGGTAAGAGATCCGTCGTAGAAAAGTGATTATTAGAGGTGCCCTCATGAGAACATTGACCCAAGAAATAGCTCACTTTGTGGTTGGGCTGCAAGCGAATACCATCCCCGCACCCGTGTCGGAGAAAGGCAAGGTTGCATTGCTAAACGCCTACGGAATGGCGCTGGCCGGCCGCGACACTCCCTATGCACCGGTTGCGCGCAAGGCCGCGCTGGCCATGGATGGCGAGCTACCCAAGGGTGCCACCTTGCTCGGCGACGGGCGCCGCACGAGTATCGGAGGTGCCTGCCTCGCCAACACCGCGCTCTTTCACGGGCGCTGCCAGGAAGACACTTGCGGTGCCGCCCATTTCGGCACCATCTTAATCCCGCTTCTCACCGCCATGATCGAAGCGCGCCGCTACCCCTTGTCCTCTTTGATTCCCGCACTGGTCGCCGGTTACGAAGCGGGCGGGGTCATCGAACAAGCCTATTGCGCCACCACCACGGCGGGCGGTTTTCGCGCTTCTCCACTGTATGGAACCCTCGCGGCTGCGGCAGCGGCCGCCAAATTGATGGGCTTGAACGAGTCACAGACTGCTGCAGCGTTGGCCAATGCTGCCTCTTTCAGCGGGGGCGTGTTGCAGTCCTTCGCGGATGGCACGGACGAGTGGCGCTACCAAGCCGGCATGGCGGGCCGCAACGGACTGGCTGCGGCGGAACTGGCCAAGGCCGGGTCCGTATCCGCTCCTTTGGCCCTTGAAGGCAAAAGCGGTTTCATTCGAAGCTTTGCACGGAGCGAGGCGGACGTAGCGAAGCTAAGCGCTTCGCTCGGACAAGATTGGGCCATGCTGCGCGTCACCTTCAAGCCCTTCCCCGTGTGCGCCTTCAACCAAACGCCGGTAACGGCGGCGCTGGCCTTGCGCGAGCAGATCGGCACTTCACCCATCGCCGCCGTGCGCGTGCACATGAGTCCCTTCGCCATGAGCTATGCGGGCATGAAGGAAGCGGGACCGTTCCACTCCATTTCCGGAACACTGATGAGCATCCCATTCTGTGTCGCCACCACTTTGGCACACGGGAAGCCCACCATGACTCGCATGGCCACCTACGACGATGCGAGCGTGAACGCGCTGCAACGCCGGATCACACTTGTGGGTGACCCCAGCCTGTCAGCTTTGTGCGCCAAGATCGAAGTGGAAACCGCCGACGGAAGAAAGTATCTGCGCGAACAGAACATGGCCCCGTCCGACTACGCGTACGACCGCAATGCCATATCGAAACTCGTGCGCGGCATAGGAGTAGAGGAGGGTGTACCCGCTGGGGCCTTCGATCTCCTAGAACGTTTCGTAGAGCGGTTACCTGGCGGAACCATCGACGATGTCATCGAGAGCTTTGCCACCATCGAGCAGCGCATGGCGGTTTGATTTCGAGGCAAAGTCTATTCACCGGCATCGAGCCTTTCCACGAGAAAGTCGCCAGGGGTAGACCAAATCCTTCGCAAACCCGCTTTGCTCAGCTCGCGCCCCGCTGATCATCGGATTCGTAGGCACTGGCTTTGCGTTGATGGAATTTTGGTCAGATTCCGGGAAGCCGGGAGTCTGCTGTCCTGTCATCCCTCATATTGGCGAAGCGAACGAATGGCCCTCGTGAAACCAGGAAAGAAAGGCCAGGTAACTATCCCCAAGGGAATTCTGCGCAAGCTAGCTATCCCTGACGAGGCTCCTTTGGTGGTCGAAGCCAGCGCGGACGGAGCGATCATCCTGCGCCAGGCGGTCGTGTTCCCCATCGAAATCTACAGCGACACACGAGTGAAGAATGCGGTCAAGCCTCCGCGCGATCCCTCAGCACCACGGCGCGCACGGCCTTCTCGATATCTTCCATGGACGGAATCACCAGCCGCTCCAACTTGTCGTTGTAGGGCATGGGGGAATCGCGGGCACCCACGCGAACGATGGGCGCATCGAGCCAGTCGATGGCATGCTCGGCCACCATCGCCGCCACTTCGGCGCCGAAGCCCCAACGCTTCCAACCCTCGTGAGCGATAACCAAGCGGCTGGTTTTCTTCACCGATTGAAGAATGGCGTCCTCGTCCAGCGGGCGCAGCGTACGAGGATCGATCACTTCCACGTCGATACCCTCGACTTCAAGGCGTGCGGCGGCTTGCAGGGCGACATCCACCATGGCCAGCGTCGCCACGAGGGTCACGTCTTTCCCTTTTCGCTTGACCACCGCCTTGCCGATGGGGATGGCGTAGGACTCCTCCGGTACCAATCCTTTCTTGCCGACGTAGAGCATCTTGTGCTCCAGGAAGATGACAGGATTGTTCTCGCGGATAGCGCTGGTGAGCAGGCCTTTTGCCTCATAGGGACCGGAAGGTGCGAGAACCACCAACCCCGGAACATGGGTGAACCAGGTTTCGAGGCTTTGCGAGTGCTGCGCCGCCAAACGTATGCCGCCGCCCTGCGGACCGCGAATGACGAGCGGCACGGTAGGCTTGCCACCCAGCATGAAACGAAACTTCGCTGCCTGGTTGACGATCATGTCCATCATCAGAGTGACGAAGTCGAAGATCTGCACTTCGGCGATCGGGCGCATGCCGGTGATGGCCGCGCCCACCGCGCAGCTGGCGATGGCTTGCTCCGAGATGGGTGTGTCGCGCAAACGTTCGGCGCCGAATTTATCGATGAGTCCGCGCGTGGCGGCGAAGATGCCGCCGATCTTGCCCACGTCCTCGCCCAGGACGAACACATGGGGGTCGGCTTCCATCGCCTGGCCGATGGCTTCCTTGAGCGCTTCTGCGTAAGACAATTCCCGCGTGGTGGTGAGCTTGGGTTCGGCGGGTTGGTAGTGCGGCGCATAGACGGCGTCGTCCAGATCGGCGAGGGTAGGTTCCGGGCTGGCGATGCCGAATTCCTTGGCTGTGGCCATCTCGCCTTCCACATCGGCGCGCACGCGGTCGAGAGTGTCCTGCTTGAAACCGAATTCGGCGATGAGCTTCTTCTCGAATCGGGCGATGGGATCGAGCTTGACCCAATCCTCAACTTCTTGGTCGCCGCGGTAGCGCGGCAGATTGGCGCGCATGGAATGATCACCCCAGCGGTAGGTGAGCGCTTCGATGAAACTCGGGCCCTCTCCCTTGCGCGCTCGCGCCACCGCTTCTTCCACCGCGGCGCGTACCGCCAGCACGTCGTTACCATCTACCGTAACGCCTGGCATCGAATAAGCGGCGGCACGCTTGGAGAATCGGTCGATGGAGGTGGAATCCTTCATCGAAGTGGAGAGTGCGTATTGGTTGTTCTCGCACAGGTAAACGATGGGCAACTTCCACACGGAGGCGACATTCAGGCACTCGTGGAAAATGCCTTCGTTGCAGGCACCATCGCCAAAAAATGCCACGCCGCAATGGTCCGTCGCGCGCAACTTGTTGGACAGGGCAGCTCCCGTGCCAATCCCGATGCCAGCCCCCACGATGCCGTTGGCACCCAGGATGTTGAGCTCGAGATCCGCGATGTGCATGGAGCCGCCCAGCCCCTTGCAATAGCCAGTAACACGGCCCATGAGTTCGGCCGCCATCTTGTTGAGCGACGCACCCTTGGCGATGCAGTGGCCGTGGCCGCGATGATGGCTCACGACAAAATCTTCCTTCCGCAGCAGCGAACACGCCCCGGCCGCCACCGCTTCCTGGCCCACATAGCTGTGGGCCGTGCCCTTGACCAGGCCTTCCTTGAACATGTCGATCACGCCTTCGTCGAAACGGCGAATGCGCAACATGACCCGGTATATTTGTTCTAACGCGGACCGATCCATCTCCCCCCCTCTATTGACCTTAATCAGGCGCTTTGACTTCCACTCCCGCCCATTTTTCGATGTACTTCACGATCGCGGTGAAATCCTCGTTGGGCCCCACCTCATTGCAAGCGAGAAACCACGATTGCCGCACCGCATTGGCCACCCACATGGGAACGTTCATGGCCTCGCCCTCTTCCAGGCAAAGCTTAACGTCTTTGTACATGAGGGCGTTGGTGAAACCGAAGTCGAATTTTCTTGGCACGACGGCGCGCGGAAATTTGTCCTGCGAGGCGCTGTTGCGTCCCGTGCCAGCGTTGATCACGTCGAGCATGGTCCTCGGATCGAGCCCCGCTTTCACACCCATTACCATGGCTTCCGAAGTAATGGCCATGGCGGTGGCCGAAAGCAGATTGTTGGCAAGTTTCATGGTCTGGCCCATGCCCGGCTTTTCACCTAGATAGAACACCTTACCGAAGACTTGCAGCACGGGGCGCAAGGCCTCGAGCTTGTCAGCACGGCAAGCCACCATCACCGCCAGCGTGCCTTTGGTGGCGCCGGCGACACCTCCGCTCACCGGCGAGTCCACTAAATCGATTCCCTTGGAGGCCAAGCCAGCCGCGACTTCTTGCTCCACGCGCGCCCCCGTCGTGGAGAGATCCACCACCGTCTTTACCTTCGTGCCTTCGGCCACTCCCTTCGCACCTAGCGCCACATCCTTCACGATGGCGGGTGTCGGCAAACTCACGATCACGGTTTCAACGGCGCTCGCCACCGCGGCGGGAGATGCCGCCGCGCGCGCCCCGCGCGCCACCAAGGGGGCCATGGCCGCTTCCCGCGTATCGAAAATGGTGAGCGTGTAGCCTGCATCCAGCAGCCGCCCGGCCATGGGCCCGCCCATCTGGCCAACTCCAACAAAACCCAGGTGCTTATCTTTCAAGTGCGTCCCATCCGATAGTCAGTTCGCGGTGCTCTGCACGATGCGTAGTGTTGTAAATTCCGACGGCTTGACCGGCGCAACGCCAGCCAAGAGTATGACTTGTCCGTGTTCGATATCGTACTGGCTCATGGTGCTCTGGTCGCAACGGACGAAGAAAGCTTCCTCTGGCTTGCTCCCGCGCAAGGCACCGGCCTTCCACTCGGCCAGCAGCAATTCCTCCACGCAAGCGCGCACCTTTGCCCATAGGGCCTCGTTACTGGGCTCGAACACTGCCCACTGTAGACTACGCTCAATGGCGCGCTGCAACGTGGCTAGCCGCAGGCGTTGGCCCGCCGGTTTCCACTCGCTCGCCCGGGTCATCCGGCTTACGGGTGGCGCTGGCCGCGCCCCGCCACGTGGCGAAGACGACGCTGAACCGAGCGAAGAACCGGGCGCCGAACCGGATCTTCTGGGAGGACGCCCCGGATTCTTGGGTGGTTTCATGGATGGGGCGGATGCGATGGCGAGGAAAAGCCGGGAATAGGAAATCAGAGATTGAAGTCAGAGAAGTCCGCTGAATTGTAGCCCGGTCCACCGCTCTTCTGCGAATGCGGAAAAACTGGGACAATCCACCCATCTGGTCAATCTGGTCAAGAAGGAAATCGTATCGTGCGGCTTTTGCGCTCCATTCTCGTCGGGCTTACCCTTGGCGTTGCGCCCTTGCCATCAGCCTTTGCGCATGGGGTCACGCTGGTGGTGCACCACTTCCTGCCCGCCGGCTCGGCCTTTCACACGCAGTTCCTGCTTCCCTGGACGCAGAAATTGGAAAAGGAATCGGCCGGCGTGCTGAGATTCCGCTTCTACCCCGCCATGCAAATGGGCGGCGAGCCCGCGCAATTGGCGGATCAGGCGGCTGATCGCAGCGCGGATATCGTTCTCACCTTGAGCCGCCATGCTCCAGGGCGCTTCCCCGCCATGGAGGCCTTCGAAGTCGCGCCCTTTCAGCACAGTGCGCAAGGGGCCAGCCGGGCCGCTTGGGAATACTTTCGCCTGAATGGATTGGCGGAAAAGGAATTCGACGAATTGCGCTTGCTGGCCGTGGGCCTCATGCCATCCACCAGCAAAGACAAAGCCTCCGATGTCGGTCTACTATTGATGAACCGCCGGTCTTACAAGGCGCTCACCGAGATTCTGCGCGGGGTGATGAATGCCAACAGCGGGGCGGACACTTCCGAATGGCTGGCGAAGGCGCTGGGAGGCCAGGTGCCAAACGGGAGCACGCGGCAATCGCTGGACACCTGGATCGAAGACGCCACCAAGCGCGGCTTGAACGGCAAGGCACTGGCGGAGAGCGCGCGATCGCTGATCGCGCAACACGATAAGTAGAGCGGTCAATTTCTTGAGGAGCACACAATCATGTTGAGTTACGACGTTGTAGAATGGGGCAAGTCGCTGCAAAGGCGCGAAACCGAAACGCCCAAACCGAAGGGCACGGAAGTTCTTCTCAAACTTAAATTCTGCGGGGTGTGCCACAGCGACGTGCACATCCGAGACGGCTATTTCGAGATGGGCGGGGGCAAGCGCTTTCACATGAGCGACCGCGGCATGAATCCGCCACTCACCTTGGGCCACGAAGCGTTTGGCACCGTGATCGGGGCCGGGCCAGAGGCACGCGATGTACCCATCGGCCAGGACAGGCTGGTGTGCCCGTGGACAGGCTGCGGCACCTGCGCCCGCTGCCGCGAAGGGCAAGACAATCACTGCATGGCCCCGCGCTGGCTGGGCGTGCAACGCGCGGGCGGCTACGCCGATCACTTGCTCATCCCGCATCCGCGCTACCTGGTCGATACCAGCGGTATCGATTCGGCATGGGCCGCGACGTTGGCGTGCTCGGGTTTGACCACGTATTCAGCCGTCTCCAAACTCACGCCCATTCCGCGCGACGAATGGGTAGCGGTGATGGGTGCGGGCGGCTTGGGGCTCATGGCCATCGGCATGCTGCGCGCCCTGGGTCACGAGCGCATCGTTTGCGTGGATATCGATACCGCGAAATTCGCGGCGGCGCGCGAAGCCGGCGCGGCGGCGACCTTGGACGGGCGCGATCCCGACGCCACCAAGAAACTCGCCGAGATCGCCGGCGGAACGATTTACGGCGCGGTGGACCTGGTGAACACCACCGGCACGGCCAGCCTGGCCCTGGGTGCCCTGCGCAAAGGCGGCAAGCTCATCCTGGTGGGTCTCTACGGTGGCGAGATTCCGCTGTCCCTGGTCATGGTGGTGCAGCGCGCGCTGTCTCTAGTGGGATCAAGCGTGGGAACGGTGGCGGAATTGAAAGCCGTGGTGGAACTGGCCCGCGCCGGTAAGCTCAAGAAA
The DNA here is from genome assembly GCA_009693245.1 of Betaproteobacteria bacterium. NCBI lineage: Bacteria > Pseudomonadati > Pseudomonadota > Betaproteobacteria > Betaproteobacteria bacterium. Next base: position 7,171 of record SHXO01000042.1, read on the forward strand.
ATCCCCATCGAAGTCAGACCGCTCTCCGACGTGAGCCGTACCTTGGACGAACTCAAAGCGGGTAAGGTCGTCGGTCGCGTGGTAGCCCGGATGGAATAAAGGGCCTCTCTAAAGGAGGCTTCAAGGGCGGGGGCCACCCCGCCCTTGAACAATAGGCGGCCCGATTGCCTTAGCGTAGTTTGAGGATCTTCAGGGCTTTGTCGAGCACGTCAACGGACTGGCCGTGCTTTCCTGCGTTGTGCAGCACTTCACCCTCAGCCCGGTATTTCTTTACAGTGGCCAGGTCTTCGGGGCTGAGCTGAGCGGTCTTGAGTGCCGCGTCGATCTGCTTCATATCGGCGGGACAGTGAGCGGCAAAAGCGAATCCCGCCATTGACAGGGCGGCGATAAGTAATAACGAACGAATCTTCACGGAACTCTCCTCTCCATTAATAGATGAACGGCGACGCTCTTCAACGGCAGCGTTGAATTCGCCACGGCACATTGTAGACCCCATTCCCGAAGACCGGCGCGTCCATTATGCGGGCCGGTCTCTGGCCCGCATGGAGGTTAATATTCGGAACCTTCTAGACCAGCCACTTTCCAAAGGACGCTCATGAAACTAAAGGACCAAGTTGCCATCGTCACCGGGGCCGCCAGCGGATTTGGCGCCGAGATATCGCGCCGCTACATCGCGGAGGGCGCCAAAGTCATGCTATCTGACATCAATGAGAAGGGCGCACAGGAATTGGCCGCCACTCTGGGAAGCAACGCAGCCGCGGTGCGCTGCGATGTATCCAAGAAAGCGGACATCGAGAACTTGGTGGCGGCGACAGTCAAGGGCTTCGGTACGTTGGACATCGTGGTGAACAATGCCGGCTACACCCACAAGAATCAATCTATGCTCACCGTGGACGAAGAAACCTTCGACCGCATGATGGCCATCAACGTCAAGTCCATCTATCTGATGACGCTCGCCACGGTACCCATCATGCGCGCGAAGAGACGCGGCAACATCATCAACATCGGATCGGTGGCCGGCATGCGCCCGCGCCCTGGGCTGGTCTGGTACAGCGCATCGAAGGCGGCGGTCAACCTCATGTCAAAGGCCATGGCGGTGGAATTGGGCCCCGACAACATCCGCGTCAATGCCATCGCTCCGGTCATGTCACCCACGGGCTTGATCGAATCCTTCATGGGCATGCCCGACACGCCGGAGAACCGCAAGAAGTTTCTCGGCAACATTCCCTTGGGACGCTTGGCCACACCCACGGACATCGCCAAGGCAGCGGTGTATCTCGCCTCGGACGATTCGGATTTCATCACCGGGGTGGAATTCCCCGTGGATGGCGGCCGGGCGGTTTGATTAATACTCATTGAATTAGGAACGCCAGATGAAGAAGCTCGCCGTTGCATTCGCGTTATTGTCATCGCTCACAGCCCATGCGGGGTTTCAAGAGGCTATTCAACTTTACTACGCCGGAAAATACGAAGAGGCACTGAAGGAGTATCACGCCACCGCCGCGCAAGGCGATGCCCGCGGCGAATTTGGCGTTGGCTACATGCATCACTATGGCCACGGCGTTCCGCGCAATCAATCCGAAGCTATCAAATGGTTTCTCCTGGCGGCCAGTCACGGTGACGTGAGCGCGCGCCAGTATCTCGCCATCATGCATCACAAGGGCGAAGGCGTGGAGAAAGATCTGGCCGCGGCTCACATGTGGTACACGCTGTTTTCGCGTGATGCCCCGAATGACCGCGATCGCGCTTACACAAAAGAGACCGTCACCAAGATGGAACGCAAGATGACGCCCGAGGACATCGCGCGCGCCAAGAAAATGGCGGCGGAGTGGAAGCCCGCCAGTTGACAGTGATCGTTTCAGCGGGGTAACGTGCCTTCGTAGCTAAAGAAGGGGAGTAGCCTCACAGCACAGGCCGTCAACACGGGATAGCCTCCCCGGCCACGCTGGCAGCGCAAGTTGTGGCGAGACCTTTACCAGCCGGTAAAGGTTTCGCCCTTACTTTGCGGCCGGGCTTCAAAGCACGGACCCAACGCCATTCAAGAGGGAAAAAAGCGCAGCCCCTGGCGCATGCTGCTGGACCAGTTCACGGACTTCATGATCGTCGTGCTGCTGGTGGCGGCGGTGATTTCGGGGTTCATCGGCGAGGTCGTGGACACCATCGCCATCTTGGTGATCGTGCTGATGAACGGTGCCATTGGATTCATCCAGGAATACCGCGCCGAGCGTGCCATGGCGGCACTGAAGCAGTTGGCCGCCGCCCACGCGCGCGTGCTACGCGATGGCGCGATGACCGAAGTGCCAGCCGCAGGTCTTGTCCCCGGAGACGTTGTCGTGCTGGAAGCAGGCAATGTCATTCCCGCCGATCTTCGCTTGTTCGAAAGCGTAGTGCTCAAGACCGAAGAGGCCGCGCTCACCGGCGAATCGGTGCCCTCCGAGAAACGCACCGAAACCCCGGAAAGTAGCGACCTCGCGCTAGGCGACCGCCACAACATGGCCTACAAAGGCACCGTGGTGGCCTATGGCCGGGGACGCGGCGTGGTAGTGGCCACCGGCATGCAGACCGAGTTGGGGAAGATCGCCACGTTGCTTTCGCTGGAAGGCGAGGTGAAAACGCCTCCGCAAAAACGCCTGGCGGAATTTGGCCGCAAGCTCGCCATCGCCGCGCTGGTGGTATGCGCGCTCGTGTTCGTGGTGGGGCTCCTACAAGGCGAACCGCTGGCGCTGATGTTCCTCACGGCCGTGAGCCTTGCGGTAGCGGCCATCCCCGAGGCGCTACCCGCGGTGGTCACCATCTCGCTCGCATTGGGTGCTCACAAGATGGTGAAGAAAAATGCGCTGATACGGCGCTTGACGGCGGTGGAAGCGCTGGGCTCCAACACCTACATCTGCTCGGACAAGACTGGAACCATGACCCAGAACCGCATGCACGTGGAGGAGTTTTGGGCGGAGCACCGCCATTTGATGCACCCAGCCAAGGAGCAACTGGAGGGCGGCACCCTGCGGCGCCTCCTGGGCGCTCTGGCATTGAACAACGATGCGTCCGTGCCAGAAGGCGGACCCGCGTTCGGCGACCCGACCGAAGTCGCGCTGCTATTAGCTTCCTGGCAAGCAGGCTACGAAAAAGATTAGCTCGAGGCAGCGGCGCCGCGCATCGCCGAACTGCCATTCGATTCCGGCCGCAAGCTCATGACGACCGTGCACCGCGAGAACGGGCGCATCGCCGCTTACACCAAGGGCGCGCCCGAGAAAATCGTCGAGCGTTGCACGCATGCGCTAGGGAATGGGCAAAGCGCCGCCCTGGCCCGCGAAGAAATTCTTGCCATGGCGGAGCGCATGGCGAGCGATGGCTTGCGGGTCATCGGGGTGGCTTACCGGGATTGGGATAGCGTGCCCGCGCCGCTGGCGGGCGAGCACCTTGAGAGCGGCCTCACCTTTCTCGGCCTGGTTGGAATGATCGATCCGCCGCGCCCGGAGGTGAAGGAAGCCGTGCAACTATGCAAGACGGCGGGCATCACACCGGTGATGGTGACGGGGGATCATCCGGCCACGGCTCGCGCCACAGCGTTGCGCCTGGGCATTCTGAGCGAGGGAGGAAAGATACTCACTGGCCAGGAGATGTCCAGGCTGAGCCCGGCGGAGTTCGAGCGCTAAGTTCGCGACGTGCGTGTATACGAGCGCGTGGACCCGGCGCAAAAAATCATGATCGTCTCCGCGCTGCAGGCCCAGGGCGAGTTCGTCGCCATGACCGGCGACGGCGTCAATGACGCCCCCGCCATCAAGCGCGCGGAGATTGGCGTGGCCATGGGCAAGATGGGCACCGACGTCTCCCGCGAGGCTTCCTCGATGGTATTGCTCGACGACAACTTCGCCACCATCGTCAGCGCCATGCGCGAGGGCCGCCGCATCTACGACAACATCCGCAAGTTCATCCGCTTCGTAATGGGCGGAAATTCCGGCGAGATTTGGACGATCGCGGTAGCAACCTTCGCCGGGCTTCCGCTACCGCTGCTGCCCATACACATCCTCTGGATCAACCTCGTGACCGGCGGCCTGCCGGGGCTGGCACTCGCGGCGGAGCGCGAAGAGCGCAACATCATGGGACGGCCTGCGTGCGCGCCTTCGGAAAGCATCTTCGCTCACGGGATGTGGCAGCATATTCTGTGGGTAGGCCTGTTGATGGGGGCCATCTGCCTTGGCATCCAGATGTGGGCCACGGCGCAAGGCTCGCAGGGTTGGCAAACCATGGTGTTCACGGCCCTCACCATGTGCCAGATGTATCACGTCCTCGCCATACGTTCCGACCGGGAGTCGCTCTTTTCCATCGGCGTCTTTTCCAACCGCTGCGTAACCGGCGCGGTTTTACTGACCGTCGCGCTACAACTCGCGGTTATCTAGACGCCCGTGCTCAATCCGATCCTCAAGACCACGCCGCTCACCGCCCTGGAGCTGGATGTTTCCATGCTGTTACCTGGACTGGTGCTGGTGGCCGTCGAGATAGAGAAATTCGCTATCCGTTCCGGGTGGCTGTACCGGGCAAACCGCGCGCAGGCTCGAACCGTAGGTCTGAAAAGTGCGTCGGATGGACCCCAGCAATCCCAATAGGAGAGCGCCGTGCTGAAGTTACTGCTTCCCATCGACAATTCGAGTAAGCTCGATCAGGCGTTGCGCTATCTCACGGCGTGCCAACGGGAGAGCCGCTGGCCACTCGCGGTCCACGTGCTGCACGTGGGGCAACCCTTGTCCAGTTATGTCGCCGAGAAGCTTCCGCGCGAGTCGGTGAAAAGCTACCACGCGGGTCGCAGCCAAGCGGTCTTGGGGCGGGCGGCGGAAGCTTTCGCGCAAGCCGGTATCGCGCATACAACGCATACCGTGATGGGAGACCCGGCGCAATGCATCGTGCGCTTCTCCAAGGAAATCGGCGCGGACCGCATCGTCATGGTGACGCATGCCCGCGAGTCGGTCCCGGAAGTGTTGCTGGGTTCGGTGGCCGCGCGCGTGTTGCGGCACGCGCCGGTTCCCGTGGAGGTCGTACCCGTGGAGCCAGCTTCGCGCTTGAGCGCCTACGCCCGCGCCGCCGGCGTGAGCGCGGCGGTTCTGGGCCTTTTGTATCTGGCTACCGACTAGAGCCGGCTCTTGCCGCGCGCGCCTTCTCGATCGCCGCTTGCCTGTTCAAAATATTGCGCGCTTGATCCACGATCGGTAAATCCACCATGCGGCCCTTGTAGGTGAAAGCCGCGCGTCCCTGGCTGGCTTGCCGCTCGAATTCCTCGACGAGGCCCCTCGCGTGCTCGATCTCATCGGGCGGCGGGCTGAATTCCTCGTTGGCGATGACCACTTGTTTCGGGTGAATGCAGAACGCACCCGAGAATCCCAGCCTTCGAGCGCGCCGGATGCGAGCGCGGAAAACGTTCACGTCCGAGAAGTCCGCGATGGAGCCTATGAAGCCGATGGGTTCGATGCCGGCACTTCGGCACGCCGCCACGCCGAGCACGTTGGGAACGTAGAGCGCATCTTCGTCCACCGCCATGCGCATGGAGGCCGAAAGATCTTCCGATCCCACGATCATGCCGCAGACTCTTGGATGAGCCGCTGCGATGGCCGGCATGTTCTGCAAGCCTTCCGCCGTCTCCACCATGGCGATGACACGCGTGTGCCCATAGGCAAGCCCGCGTTGCGCTTCGCATTCGCTCAGCACCTCGGCGATGGCGCGAATATGAGACGCATCTGGCACCTTGGGTAAGGAAATGCAACTCACGGAAGAACGAACCGCCGCTTCGATGTCGCGCACCGCACGCCGCCATGGGCGGTTGATCCGCACCACCACGTCGTAACCGGCCTTGGCGAATTTATCCGCGATGCCTGGAAGGCGCTCACAGGCCAAGTCCTTCTGATCGGGCCCGACGCTGTCCTCCAAGTCGATCTGCAATGCATCCGCCGGCTGGCGCAGGGCGCTTTCCACGAAGCGGTCGCTGACGGCGGGCACGAACAGGATCGAGCGCCACGGCATCGTGTTCATCGTTTCTTCCTTTTTAGTTCTTCGAGAATTTCGTTGGTGTGTTCGCCCACCTTGGGCGCGGGCCGGCGCATGGCACCGGGACTACGCGAAAGCTTGGGCACGATGTTGTGCATGGGGATGGAGCCCATCTCTTCATCTTCCATGTCCACGATGACTTCGCGCCCGCGCGTGTAGGGGTGACCGAGCAGGTCCATCACCGTGCACACCGGCCCCACGGTGACGTTCGCCGCCTCGAACAGATCGAGATTTTACTCCTGGCCGCGGGCCCCGATGAAGCCGCCGATGATTTCGTCCAGCAGATCGCGGTTATTCACGCGCGCACCGTTGTCGCAAAAGCGCGGGTCGGCCTTCAACTCGGGCCGCCCGATGGTGTCGAAAATTCGCATGGCCATGGATTGCATGGAGCCGGACAGCGCGACGAACTTTCCATCGCGGCATGGGTAGACGTTGCGCGGCGCCGCGTGAGTGGACTGGTTCCCCGCGCGCTGCGTGGACGTGCCAGTCAATTTGCTCTTGGCGGCTTCCGAAGCCACGGTGGAGAAAATTGGCTCGAAGAGCGAGAGATCCACTACCTGCCCGCGCCCTTCCTTTTCCGCCACGCGCAGCGCGGCCAGCACGCCAGCCGCACCGTAGATGCCCGCGATCATGTCGGCCAGCGCCAGAGGAGGTAACAGTGGAGGCCGGTCCGGAAATCCGTTCAAGGCTGCAAAGCCCGACATGGCTTCCACCAAGGTGCCGAAGCCGGGCTTACGACTGTAGGAGCCCGTCTGCCCCCATCCGGAAACCCGCGCGATGATGAGACGCGGATTGATCTCCAGCAATACTTCCGGCGCCAAGCCCATCTTCTCCAAGCCGCCCGGAACGAAGTTCTCCACCAGCACCTGCGCTGTTCCAACCAATTGGCGCAGCGTGCTCAAACCCTCCTAGGACTTCAGATCGAGCACCATGGAGCGCTTGTTGCGCCCGTAGACTTTCCAGTAGATGTCCACGCCCTCTTCTTTCCAGTGGCGCAGATCGTCGCCGCTCCCGGCCTTCTCGATCTTGATCACATCCGCCCCGTGATCGGCGAGAAATCCGCTCAGCATGTTGCCAGCGACCAAGCGCGACAAGTCGATCACGCGCACGTCCTTGAGGGCGCCCGCGGCACCGGCATCGAATTTCCTAATTACCGGTGATTGGAGCACAGCGCTACTTCCCTTCGGCCCATTCCTTGGTTTTCTTCGACGCTTTGCCCAACGCCTTTCCGGTTTTGTGACCGGCGGTTTCCAGAGCGCCCGCGGTTTTCTTGCCGGCGTGCTTGAGGGCCTTGGTGGTCTTGGCCACGATTTTTTCGGTCCCATGACGCGCTTTCTTGCCAACCTTCTCTATCTTTGGCCCGATGCCGCCGCCATTCTCCTGCTGTGCCTGGGCGCCCTGCACACCGGCGAAAACCAGCATCAAGGCATAGAGCAATGTTCGCATCACGATGCGCCCACTTCGATATGCGCGCGCTCGGTAATGACTTGGCCGCGATCGTCAGTCCAGTTGAAAACAAACTCTCCGGTCTGGGTGGCCAGCACATGAAAGGAGAAATATGGGTTGGCGGTAATGGCTGGATGCAGGGTCACGGAGAACACTTCGTTTCCATCGTAATGGCAAGTAAAACGCTTGATAATGTGGCGGGGAACGAGCTTGCCTACGTTATCGTGCCGGAAACCCGTTTCCATAGGGTGGATTGCAAGGGTCCGAATCTCGACGACCTCGCCTCTGCGCGCGCGCTCGGGCACCCTGACCTTGGCCCCTGCCATCGCTTAACCGCACCCGGTGATGGTGACCGCCACTTCCGCGCTCGCCGACCACAGCGACCCGTCGCTCATTACCGCCACCGCGATGACACGCTGGGATTCGGCCAGGCGTATTCGCGTGGATACCCGCGCCTTGCCGTTATGAGGACCCAGGCGAAACTCCACGATGTCAGGCAGCGGATTCTTCTCGGAGAAAAGATGGATCGCTTGCACGTGATCCTTCGCCGTCATGGGGGATTCCACCGTTACGGTAACCGGCACCACGTTGCCGTTTTCGGCGAGCTTGGGCAAATCGAGATGCACCCGCCCTTCCTGAATGGGGCGAGAGCCGAAGGCACGCTTGAGCGCCAACGCCATGTCCTCCGGCGTTGCGTTTGCATTACCTACGCGCACAAGCGCCAGCACCACGCCAACGCCAGCCGCCCGCAACACTTCCCTACGCCTCATAATCCACTAGCCCTTCCATGACCCTTTCCCCGTGCCAGCGTGGAAATGGTGCCTCACGCGTAGGAGAGCCCGTGATGCTTGAGGGGCATGGAGCGAAACCGCTTGCCGGTAGCCGCGAAGATGGCATTACCCAAAGCTGGAATCACTGCCGCCAGCGGAGGCTCGCCCACGCCGCCCCAGAATCCGCCGCTCGGTACGATCACCGGCACCACTTCCGGCATGTGCGCCAGACGCAGCACGGGATAATCGGAGAAATTGCTCTGCTCCGCGCGGCCATTTCTGATGGTGGTTTCCTCCAGCATGGCCGAACTCAACGCCCACACCACGCCGCTCTCGATTTGCGCGATCACGGCGTCGCGATGCACTATGTAGCCGCAGTCGATGGCCACGTAAACGCGCTTCACATGGACCTGGCTGTCTTCCACGGACAGATCCACCACCGAGGCCGTATAGCTTCCATAGGCATCGGATAAGGCAATGCCGCGGTGAACGCCCGAGGGCATCTTCTCCCCCCACTTGGCGGCCTTGGCCACGGCGTCCAACACGCCAAGATCCTTGGCCTTCTTGGACAGCAGCGGGCGGCGGAATTGATAGGGGTCGGCCTTGATGGCGGCACATATTTCGTCGATGAAGCATTCGCGGAAGAACGGGTTCATGGTGTGCGCCACCGCGCGCCATGGACCCACCGGGACGTGAGTGTTGCGCATGGCGTACTCATCCAAGAAATTCGGCACGTCGTAGGGATTGTCCGAGAACACGCGAGTGCCGATGGTGTCGACGCCATCCTTCACAAGATTGGGCAAGATGACCGTGGCCACGGACTGCTCGGATTGCCGCACCTGCCAAGCCACCCATTTGTTGTCCTTGTCCAAACCGGCCTTGAGCTTCACCAGCGCAACAGGCCGGTAGCGGCCTTGTTGCATATCCTCTTCGCGCGACCACTGCAATCGCACCGGCGTACCAGGCATGGTCTGAGCGATACGCACGGCCTGCCGGGTGAACTCATTGAACAGCACACGCCGCCCGAACCCTCCGCCAGCGTGCATCTTGTGCACCATGACATTCTCCAGCGGCACACCGGCCGCCTCCGAGGCCGCCGCGATGGTGGACTCGCCGTTTTGCGTACCCACCCACACTTCCACGCCTTCCGTGGTGATAAGCGCCGTTGCAGTCTGCGGTTCCATCGTCGCATGATTAAGGAAGGGGGCGTAATACTCCGCCTCGATGGTCTTGGCCGCGCCCGCCAGCGCCTGCGCCGCATCGCCATCCTTGCGCCCCACTGGAGCACTGGGCGCATCGATGCCCGTGCGCAGGAACTTCATGATGGACTCGCTCGATACGTTGCCGTTGCCGCCGTCGGCCCACTCAATGGGGAGCGCCTTCAAGGCTTCGTTGGCGCGCCACCAATTGTCAGCCACCACCGCCACCCAATCATCCGCCGCCACCACCTTTTTCACTCCGCGGCGGCCGAGAATCTTGGATTCGTCGTAGCTCTTGAGCTTGCCGCCGAAGACAGGCACTTGTCGAATGGAAGCGTGCAGCATTCCAGAGAGCCGCACGTCGGCGGCGAACACTTGCTCGCCAGTGGTCTTCTCCGGAATATCGAAGCGCGCGGGCGAGGTGCCGAGCAAGGTCCAATCCTTGGGATCCTTGAGCTTGGGCTCCTTGGGCACTTCCAGCTTGGAGGCCGCGCCCGCCACCTTGCCGAAGGTGGTGCTGCGGTTGCTAGCCTTGTGGGTGATGACGCCATTGGCCACGCTCAATTCCGAGGCCGGCACACCCAACTCCTTGGCGGCGGCCGCCACGAGCATTTCGCGCGCGGAGGCGCCCGCCTTGCGCAGATACTCTTGCGAATCCCGAATGGCGCGGCTGCCGCCCGTGCTCATGTTCCCCCATATGCGATTGCGGCGCACATGCTCATTGACATCGGCGTACTCGGGCTGCACTTTGTTCCAGTCGCATTGCAGTTCCTCGGCGACCAGCATGGCAAGGCCGGTGAAACTGCCTTGCCCCAGCTCGGAACGGGCGATGCGGATGGTGATGGTGTCATCGGGCCGGATCACGATCCAGTGTGTCACTTCAACGCCTTCGTGGTGCGCGGCCAAGGCCTCGGACCAGAACGGAGCACCCACCATGACCACACCGCCCAAGGCGGTGGTACGCAGAATGAAGTCGCGGCGGTTCGGATTGTCGATTTCGTTCACGATGTCTCCTTAGGAGCCCTTGGCCGCAAGTTTGATGGCTTCGCGAATGCGGGCGTAAGTCCCGCAACGGCAGATGTTGGTCATGGTGGCTTCGATCACGTCGTCCGAAGGCTTCTTGTTGGCCCGAATGAGCGCGGCGGCGGCCATGATCTGCCCGCTCTGGCAATAACCGCACTGCGGCACCTGCAGCTTGACCCAGGCCTTCTGCACCGGGTGATTGCCATCCTTGGAGAGGCCTTCGATGGTGGTGATGTTGCGGCCCGCCACGGCCGAGACCGGCAACACGCAGCTGCGGGTGATTTCTCCGTCAACATGTACCGCGCAGGCGCCGCACACCGAGATGCCGCAGCCATATTTGGTTCCCGTCAATCCCAATTCGTCACGCAATACCCACAACAGCGGCATTTCGGGTTCCACGTCCACCTCGTGGGACTTGCCATTCACTTTCAAAGTCATCGCCATCGCTTCCTCCAGCCTCGTTGAAGAATTATTTCGGTCTTACTGCTTTTCTATATCTTACAGCGCCGCTAAGACTCAGACTTTACGCCCGTAGTTCAGCAGACCCGTCGCGCCCTTCGGCGGATGGGCCCGGATCCCCTCTTCGTTGGGTTCGGTGCCCCAGCCCGGCCGGTCAGGCATGACCAGGTGGCCGTCCACGAATTCGGGCACATGGGTGAAGAGTTCATGGTCCCACGGAAGGCGGTCGATATCGGTTTCCATGATGCGCAGGTTGGGTACCGCCGCGGAGAAATGCGCGTTCATCATGGTGCACAGGTGGCCGTAGAAATTATGCGGCGCCACGTTCACCTCATGGGCCTCCGCGCACGCCGCGATCTTCATGGATTGCCACACGCCATTCCAGGGTATGTCGATAATGGCCACGTCCATGGCTTGCTCGCGGAAATAAGGCAGAAACTCCTGCAACCCCAGAAGTGTCTCGCACGAACTGATGGGATGGGGGCTCTGGCGCCGGATGTAGCCCAGGGCCTCGGGGCTGAAGCTGTCGATCTCCACCCAGAATATGCCGAGCTTCTCGATGGCACGCAAAATCTTGATGTACCCTTCGGTCTTGGCATTGAAATTCAGGTCGAGCAAGATGTCCACTTCCGGCCCCGCGCCGTCGCGCATGGCTTCCAGGTGCATGACCAGGTTGCGCAGCACATGGCGCTCGACGTTGAGCTCCGGCGCGAACGGCACGCCGAACCCAGGCCGCCATCCCTTCACGTTGCGCTTGTTGTCGTCGTAGATAAAGATATTGGTCTTGAGCGCCGTGAAGCCCTTCTCGCGCACCTCCCGGCCCAGGGCCTTGACGCCATCCAAGTCCGTGATGGCCGGTTTGAAGAGCGTGGGATGACTGATGCGCCAAGTCGCGCAATGGGACCAATACACCCGGATGCGATCACGGATCTTGCCACCCAGCAAATCGTATACGGGCACCCCGAGCCCCTTGGCCTTGGCGTCGAGCAGCGCGTTCTCGATGGCCCCCATCGCGAGCGCGATAAGGCCTCCGGCCGCGGGACGGGTCGCGCAATGGAGTTCGGCGTAAATGCGCTCGTGCTCGCCCGCCTCCTTGCCTATCACCTTGGGCGACAAGCGCTCGATCACCGTCCCCACGCCAGGCGCGCCAAAGCCCTCGTCGAATTCGCTCCAGCCCACGATGCCCGTATCCGTGGTGAGCTTGACGAAATGATAGTTGCGCCAGCCCGCATCGCAAGCCAGCGTTTCGATGCTCTTGACCTTCATCTTTCCCCTCCCCGTGCGTTGTACATGCCGAATGCGTATTCTCGCGCAAATTGCGGTTGCATACCTGGTTTAGGATTCCCGTTAGCATGCGTTAGAATCCGCGCCATTAAAGCTTCGCGCACCTCTTAGCGAAGCCCCATAACGAGGAGATATAGCATGAAGCATTCGCCCATACCGCGCCGCGAATTCGTCAAGGCGGCGAGCGCCCTTTCCGCAATTGCGGGCTTGGGGTTTCCGTTTATCTCCCGCGCCCAGGATAAGCCCATCCGCATCGGCATGCCCACGATTCTTTCAGGCCGGGTGGCGCAACTGGGTATTTCCTCGCGCAACGCCGTGGAGATGGAAGTCGCCAAGTTCAACGCGGCTGGCGGCCTGGGCGGGCGCAAAATCGAAATGGTGGTGCGCGACTCCAAGGGCAAGCCCGAGGAAGCGGCGAACGTCACCCGCCAGTTGGTCAATAGCGAAGGTTGCGAAATCATCCTCGATGGCGAGGCTTCCAGCGGCGCCTTCGCGGTGCAAGAAGTAGTGCGCGAACTCAAAGTCCTGTGCGTGCACACCAATTCGGAGACGTCGTCCCTCTCGGCGGATCCCAAGATTCGCGTGCCGAATGCCTTCCGCGTCGCCCGCCAAGGTATCCACGATGCCATCATGAGTGCCACCTATGCGTCGGGCGTGGCCAAGACCAAGGGCCTGAAAACCTGGATGAGCTGCTCGCCCGATTACGCTTACGGGCGCGACAACACAGCGCTCTTCGCCGAGTATCTGAAAAAGTTCAGCCCCGACGTGCAGATCGTGGGCGAAGCCTGGCCCAAGCTGTTTCAGCCGGACTACACCGAATCCCTCACCAAGATCCTGCAATTGAAACCGCAGGCGCTGTACTCCGCGCTGTGGGCGGGCGACTTGGTGTCGTTCGTGGACCAGGCATACATCTACAGTCTGTTCACGCAAACGACACTCTTCACGCCCAACATGGCGGACTACACCACCATGACGGCGGTGAAGAATCTACCGGCCGGCATTCATTCTTCCACGCGCTACATCAAGCACTTCCCCGATACGCCGGAGAATGGCGCCTGGGCCGAGGCCTACCGCACGCAATACAAGGATTACCCCACGAACTGGTCCTGGGAAAACACGGTGGGCATCCAATTCATCACCCAGGCCATCAAGAAGACCAACTCCACCAACCCCGACAAACTCGCGGCCGCCATTCGCGGAATGAAGCTCAAGACTCCCTTCGGGGCCGACGGCAGCATCACCATGCGCGCCGAAGACCAAACCACCATCGGTTACGCCATCGGCTGGGGCGTGACGGTACCGAATGATCCTTACGTATCGAATATCACCACCGTGGATTGGAAAACCATTCTGCAGCACGAGGCGGAGTGGAAAAAGAAGATGGGGTACACCTAAGACTCCCTTCCCCCGCGGGGGAAGGGCTGGGGATGAGGGAAGAACTTTAGTCGTTTTCGGCACTCCTCGTTCCCCCTTTCCCTCACCCTCGGTCCCTCTCCCGGCGGAAGAGGGATGACCAACACAGAGAGCCGTTCCGTGGACCATCAGGCCCTTCTTAGCTGTATTTCAACCACCTCCTGCGTCATCACGCAGCTGACAGGCGGGCTCATCATCGGCATGCTGCTGTTTCTCGTGGCGGCCGGCCTGTCCCTCATCTTTGGCGTGCTGAAGGTGGTGAACTTCATGCACGGTTCGCTCTACATGCTGGGCGCCTACTTCGCCTACACGATTTACAACGTGACGGGCAGTTATACGGTGGCGGTCATCGGCGCCGGGTTGGGTGTGGGACTCTTCGGCCTGGTCTTCGAGCGCGTGTTCATGAGCCGGGTGTATGGCGAGGACGTGCTCATGCAATTGCTGGTGTGTTACGCATTCATCTTGATCCTGGACGACGTGGTGAAAATCGTCTGGGGACCGGAGTTCAAGGCTCTGGGGATGCCACCCGCCTTTGCTCTACCGCCTTTTGTCGTGGCCGGGGGCATCGTTCCCGTGTTCTATTTGTTCTTGATCGCGATCACCTTGCTCATCGCAATCGGCCTTGGTTTCGCCACCGCTAAGACGCGCATCGGAAAAATCGTACGCGCGGCGGCCGTCAACCCCAGCATGGTGTCCGCCCTCGGAATCAACACCACCTTGGTCTACGGCGGCGTGTTTGCCTTGGGCGGAATACTGGCGGGATTAGCCGGCGGATTGGCGGCGCCCGTACGTTCGCTGGTACCCGGGATGGGATTTTCCATCGTCATCGAATCCTTCATCGTCACCGTAATCGGCGGCATGGGCTCCATGGCGGGCGCGCTCGTGGGCGCGCTGATGATCGGCTTGGTGCGCAGCTTCGGTTCCATTGGCTTCCCCCTCTTCACGGAAGGTTTGATGTTCCTGCTCATGACCGCCATCCTGATCGCGAAACCCAGAGGTTTGTTCGGCAAGGAAGAGCGATGAGCAAGGGTTCCACCGCTCGTGACATCGGCCTCGCCATCGCGGCACTGGTCATCTTGGCGCTGCTCCCGCACATTTTTCCGAGCAAGGCGCTCTCGGACTTCGTCATCCGGCTATCTGCCTTCGCGCTCTTCGCCACCTCGCTCAACTTGCTGGTGGGCTACACGGGATTGGTCTCCTTCGGCCACGGTTTGTTCTTCGGCTTGGGCGCCTACAGTTTCGCGCTGATGATGCAAAAGCTGGGCACCTCCATTCCCGCCGCTTTCGGCCTCACTATATTGGTGAGCGCGGGCGTGGCGCTGGTCGTGGGTGCCATCTGCATTCGCCTGAAGGAGATTTATTTTTCCTTCCTGACCTTGGCCTTTCAGATGCTGCTCCATAGCATCATCATCGCCTGGACTCCGGTGACCGGCGGCGACCAGGGATTAACCGGCGGCATCCCGCGCCCGCCGTTTCTAGGCATCGACCTCGCGCAACCGTCGCACCTCTATCTGTTCTGCTGCACGCTGCTGGTGGTATCGCTCTATATCATGTGGCATTTGGTGCGCTCGCCTTTCGGCTACACCTTGCGCATGATCCGCGACAACCCCCATCGCGTGAGTTTCCTCGGCATCAAAGTGTGGCGCATGCGCTTGGCTGTCTTCGTCGTCGCGGGAATCTTCGGCGGCGTGGGCGGCGTGGTCATGAGTTTGTTCGTGTCCAGCGCCTATCCGGATTTCGCCTACTGGACCATCTCCGGCGAAGCGGTGTTCATGATCATGATGGGCGGCATTGGCGTATTTTTTGGGCCGCTCTTCGGTGCGGTCATCTTGCTATTGCTCAACGACTTCGTTACCAAGATCACGGAGCACTACGGCTTGGTGCTGGGCATCATCATCCTCGCCTTCGCCTTGGGGCTGCGTAAAGGGCTGCTGGGAGTCATCACCGAATATTTTCGCGAGCGGCGCGCTGCTCGCGCTGGAGCGCCATCATGAAGGCGCAAATCGTCGTCGTCACGGGCGGTGCCAGCGGCATCGGCCACGCGTGCTGCCAAGTGCTGGCGCGCAAAGGTTGGAAGGTGGTGGTTTCCGACATCGATGCGGCCGGTGCCCGGCGCGCCGCCCAGGAAACCGGCGGCATCGCCAGCACCATGGACGTGGGCAGCGATGCCGCCGTGCATGCGGAAGCGCAACGCATCGAGCGCGAGATCGGCCCAGTCCACGGTTTGGTGAACTCGGCCGGAATTCTGGCCGTACCGGAGGCGCCTGAAGAACTCTCCATGCAGGACTGGGACCGCGTGATCCATATCGACCAGCGCGGCACTTACCTCACGAGCCTTGCTTTCGCCCACGGGATGACCGCGCGTGGCAAAGGTTCCATCGTGAACATTGCCTCCGTGGCGGGCATGCGCTCCTTTCCACTGCACGCCTACGCACCAGCCAAGGCCGCCGTCCTGTCGATGACCGAATGCCTCGCCGCCGAATGGGGGCGCAAGGGCGTGCGCGTGAATGCGGTGTCACCGGGCTTCACACGCACACCGGCATTGCAAGCGAAATTCGATTCCGGCGAAAGATCGCCCGGGGCCATGCAGAGCCTGAGCGCGCTCGGGCGTTTGATCGAACCCACGGACATCGCCAACGCCGTGGCCTTCCTGCTCTCGGAGGAGGCCGCCGCCATTACCGGCATCAACATCCCCGTGGATGCGGGTTGGCTGGTGGCGCAAGGATGGAAAACCTATCCCGGCATACGGGGAGACTGGCCTTGATGCTCCGGTTAGAGAACCTCAACAAGTCCTTCGGTGGCGTGGCGGCCACCAGCAACGTGAGCCTCGCCTTCGAGGAAGGTTCCATCAGCGCCGTTATCGGTCCCAATGGCGCCGGAAAAACCACGTTATTCAATTTGATCACGGGCGCCTTTCGTCCCGATAGCGGGCGCGTCCTCCTCAAAGGCGAGGACATCGCCGGCATGGACGCTCCTGACATCGCGCGCCGGGGCATAGGCCGTGCATTTCAGATCGCGCAGATTTTTCCCACGCTAACCGTGCGCGAAGCGATCCACGCCGCCGTCAACGCGCACCGCCACCAACATGGCTTGCTGCGGCGGCGTTTTCCGCTTACCGAGGCACAAGCACGCACGAGCGAAGTTCTGGAGTTGACCGGCCTCGCCAAGCGGGCCGAAACCTTGTCGCGTAACCTCTCCCACGGTGACCAGAAATTGCTGGACATCGCACTCGCCCTGGCCCTGCAACCGCAAGTGCTGTTGCTCGACGAACCCACGGCTGGCATGGGCCCCGAGGAGCGCTGGCAGATGATGGATACCGTCAAGGATCTGTGGAAGCGCGAGAAGATCACGGTCATCTTCATCGAACACGACATGGACATCGTGTTCAAGGTGGCCCAGAGCGTTCGCGTGTTGAGTTACGGCGCCGTGCTGGCGCAAGGCACGCCGGACGAAATTCGCAATCACCCCGAGGTCATCAAAGCCTACCTCGGCACCGAAGAAGTGGAGGCCGCATGAACGACAATAAAGTCATGCTGTCCGCCCGCGACCTCGACGTCTTCTACGGCGCTAGCCAGATTCTCTTCGGCGTGAACGTGGAAGTACGTGAAGGCCAAACCATGGCCTTGCTTGGCCGCAATGGCGCGGGCAAATCCACCACCTTCAAGGCACTCGCAGGATTGGCACCGCCCAAGCGCGGGAGCGTGCAGTTGACCGGCACGCAGGTTCAGGGCAAGAAACCCCACGCCATCGCGCGCACCGGCATGGGCTACGTGCCAGAGGACCGCCAGGTATTCCCCGAGCACAGCGTGGAGGACAACCTGCTCATCGCCGCCAAAAAAGGGCCAAAGGGCCAAGATCACTGGAACCTGGCGCGCATCTACGAATCCTTCCCGCTCCTCGCACCGCTTAAGCAACGCATGGCAGGGCGCCTTTCTGGTGGCGAGCAACAAATGCTCACCATCGCGCGCACCCTGATGGGTAACCCCACCGTGCTCCTGCTCGACGAACCCAGCGAGGGCTTGGCCCCCATCATCGTGCAACAAATCGGCGCGCTGCTGCGCGAGCTGCGCGACATGGGCATGACCGTGCTGCTGGCCGAACAAAACATGTACTTCTGCATGAAGATCGCCACCCACGCCACGGTGATCGATAAAGGCCAGATCGTTTACACCGACACCATCGAAGGCCTGCGCAAGAACGACGCGGTGAAGAGCAGGTATTTGGCGGTGTAGTTCACCTGAGCCAATCCCCGGATGCTCGACCAAATCAAGATCGGTCATGTTTCAGCCTTAATGCCATGGCGGTACTGGCGGCGGACCGGAAGGAGGTCCAAGTAAACTTGCCGCGAACGCACTTCGAACCGGATGCGTGTCGAACGATCGGTTTCGAAGACCAGTTCGCCATCGCGAAGGACGCGATGCACCAAGTCCGCAGAAGCCTTATTGAGTGTGACGATCTGCACTGGGCACCCTAGCGAACGTTGGAGATCATCTTCAAGATCCACGGGTAATCCACCCAGAGTGGGCGGAGGCGCGGCCGCATACAGCACCCCAATATCCACATCGCTAGACGGACGGCTCGTACGCCGCGCCACATTCCCGAATACATAGGCCGCGACAATATTGCCGTCCGCGCGCTCCGCTAAATATTCGCCTACCGCCTTGAGAATAGCTTCCTCGTTCATTGAGTCCGATGTTACTAATTTGAGCGTAATTCGCGTGATATTTCCCGCAACCTCTCCCTCATCCCCAACCCTTCTCCC
>SHXO01000043.1 GCA_009693245.1 Betaproteobacteria bacterium
CGCTTGCCGTGGATAACGATGAACCCGTTATCCACCGCACTCCCCTCTTCCCACAAGCTCCACAGCCACTCAGCCAGTTTTGAAATAAATCACCCCAAAAACCCAAAACCATCTTTGCTCAGACTCATTCTTGTATTAGAAACGACTGTAATAGTGGCATCTAAAGAGACAAAGTGAGATCGTCGTTAAGTTATTAGCCGAAACAGGCGAAGCGACATGATCACGGCGCTCGAATCAGGTGTGAAAACGCCCTTGGGTAATACCCGCCTTGCCAATGGTATGAATGTGGCGCTCTCCAATATCGATAACGGCATCGACCAAGTTCTCAAAGTGCGCGCCGCTACTGGCACCATCACGAGCGAGGTGGACGCCACCAAATCGTCTAATGACGATTTCGTTCTTCAGTACGACAGGGAACTGTCGAATTTGCGCGACCTGGATTATTCCAAGGCCATCAGCGATCTTGCGCTTCAAAGGGCGACCCTGGAGGCGGCGCAAAAGACTTTCGTGCAAGTGCAGGGGCTTAGCCTGTTTAACTTGCTGTAGGCGTACCCGAACTCAAACTCTTCGCGCGGGCGAGCAGAGCGTATTTCGCCATCACGTCCGAGACCATGCCGCGCGGAGGTTCGCGGGAATCCGCATACTCCAGAAATTCATCGAGCACTCTTGAAAAGTGTTGCTCGTGCGTGGTTCGCAACGCGGATGGGATCGATGCGCGGTAGCCGCCTTCTATTTGCTGCACCGATAGGCCCGGAAACTCAAGTTGTAATCCTGCCACGGCTTGCGACAAGCTTTCATCGAAAATCCTGCCGGGATTTCTCGGAAAGACCGTAAGCTGAGAAACATACCGAGTCGCCGCGCTTTGCTCCACCACAAGATCGCTCAGCGTACCGCGCGCGATACCCTCATGCAAGTCGCCGCCACCCGGAGGAATTCGCAGGTCCCAGCGTGCTTCCACGTGGGTGAGGACGCCGCGCAGTGCGAACTCGATGCGCGCGTTGCATAGATAGTTGAGTTTTCCGCCGGCCACTCTCTGGCGCAAGTTCTCGGGAAAATCCGGTAATCCGGTAATCCGTTCAAAGGTCTCCAGCGGAACATCCGTTGGCCATTGCCTCGCCGAGACAAGTTCGATATCGCGATCGTAGACACAGTCCTCGCCCCGGTCTGTCAGCCATAGGGCGAGATCGGCCAAGTGCGTGGTGACATCGGTGATACCTTCGCCCTGGACCGCCGTGTCGAAATACCAGACGGGACGTGTAAGAGGCTGGCCGTTCACCGTCTTCAGCAAGTGATGCACACTCAACATGGAAAGAGCGGGGCGAGATCCTTCCTTGAGGAATTCTCCGAACACGCCAGGTATTTTCGTGAATGCCCGCTGCAAGCGGTTGGCTTGGTCATGGCGTTCCGTCATGATATCCATGGCCATCGGTTCCGAAGCCGCCACACGTGCAAGCCGTGACAGATCCTTACCATCGATCAACCAAGGCTTGTCGCCCAATACCGAGAACCCTGCCTCCTGCAAGCGGGCGACGGAGTCCAGCTTGCGGTCGTTCTTGCCGGCCACGATCGCCACATTGCCTTTGCGTTCCGCGATCAGGCGCTCGAGGCAATCCGCGCCGCGATATACCTTGAGATTCCACCGGGTGGGATCGGCCTCCCGCCGGTTGAAAATTTCCACGAGCGTGAGAAATCGCTCCAAGTCCGGGCCGTCCTCGGCGTAGACGAACACGTCGTCGGATAACATGCGATGGCGGTAGCGCAGCGCCAGCGCCGCGTGGAAATGACCTGGGTTGAAGACGATGAGGGTGTGCATGATTTCTACAAGTCAAAGCGGATGCCTTGCGCCAGCGGTAATTGCGAAGAGTAATTGATCGTATTGGTCGCGCGCCGCATGTAGGCCTTCCACGAATCCGATCCGGATTCCCGGCCGCCACCCGTGTCCTTTTCGCCGCCGAACGCGCCGCCGATTTCGGCACCCGAGGTGCCGATGTTCCCGTTGGCGATGCCGCAATCTGACCCCGAGCTACTCAGGAACATTTCAGTTTCGCGCACGTCGTTGCTGAATATGGACGACGACAGACCATGCCGCGCGGCGTTGTGCAGCGTGATCGCTTCATCCAAATTCTCATAAGGAATGGCATAGAGTATAGGGGCGAACGTCTCCTCCAGCACGATAGCCGTCTGGCGCGGCATCGCCACCAAGGCGGGCCGTACGTAAATACCCTATGGCGGATGGCCGTTGTGTATTCTTTCGCCACCGGATATCCAGTGCGCGTCAGGGCGGGCGCGCTCTAGGGCCGAGCGCATCGCATGATGGGCAGCTTCGTCGATCAGGGGTCCCGCCAGTGTTCCCTCCGCGAGGGGATTACCCACGGTGACTCGCTGGTAGAGCGCCTTCAAGCGTTCGAGGAATGAATCGTACAAGGAGCGATGGATGAACGCGCGGCGCAAGGTGGTGCAGCGCTGCCCTGCGGTTCCCACCGCCGAGAACAGGATGGCGCGTTCGACTAAGGCGAGATCCGCCGAGGGCGCCACGATGGCGGCATTGTTTCCCCACAGTTCGAGAATAGTCCGCACGAAGCGCGGCGCCATTTGGGCTGCCACGGCTTTGCCCATGGCGCTGGATCCAGTGGCGGACACGAGGCGAATCTGCGGTTGGTCGAGGAGCATGCGTCCTTGGTCTCGCATCCCTAAAACCAACTGATTAAGGTGGGGCGGAACACCTCCTGCCGCGGTGCAAGCCTTCTCGAACAAGGCTTGCATGGCCAGCGCAGTGAGCGGAGTCTTCTCGGAAGGCTTCCAGATCACGCTGTTCCAGCACACGATGGCCAGCGCGGTGTTCCACGCCCACACCGCCACCGGAAAATTGAAGGCGGTGATCACGGCTGCGGGCCCCATGGGGTGCCAGGTTTCCATCATGCGGTGCCCTGGCCGCTCGCTGGCGATGGTTAGGCCGTGCAACTGGCGTGACAACCCCACGGCGAATTCGCAGATGTCGATCACTTCCTGCACCTCGCCCAGGCCTTCCTGCAATATCTTCCCGGACTCGATGGTGACGAGTCTGCCAAGCTGTGCTTTGTTGGCGCGCACCGCTTCGCCGAAGAGCCGGATCAATTCCCCGCGCCGCGGCGGGGGAATCGCGCGCCAAGCGAGAAATGCATCTTGCGCCTGGCCGGCCTTGGTTTGGATGCTCGCTCCGTTATCGAGGGCAACCGCGCCCGTGCGCGAGCCATCGATGGGCGAGCGCGCGCTCAAGCCTTGGGTGCAATCCCCGCCAGCTACCGATAGCGATTTCAGAATGCCTTGGGCGTCATCGTGCATGGTCATGGCGTCTCCTCAAGCGGCGGCGGTTTCGTAGGCCTGGCCGAAGCGGTTGTCTAGAAAATCGGTGAGCGCGATCTGTTCTTGCCGGATGAAACCGGATTGGGGCAGCTTGCCGGAAGCGAATAGGTCCACCGCCGCGCACACTCCGCTGGCGGTGGTGATCTGTATCGACGTCATGGGCAAGCCACACCATGTTTGCGCGTAAATCTTGCGCGCGAAGGAGGTCTGCACGCGCTTTCCGTGCCGCATCCCGGAAGCGGAGACGAACACGACGACGACGTCTTGCTCCGTGGTGGGAATGGCCGTTTCCAGAATTTCCTTCATCGTATCGCGCTTGCCCGCCAAGCCAAAGTCTTGGAGTAACAGTTTCGCGATGTCGCGGTGCCATGGATAACGAATGGTCTTGTAGTCCAGATACTGCACCTTGCCCTCTAGCGTTTCGGCCAGAGTGCCCAGCCCGCCCGAGGTATTGAAGGCCTCGTAATGCGCGCCGTCCAAAGCGAAGGTCTCATAGCCCTCCAGCGGCGGCAGTTCGATGCGCCTTCCATCGACGATGGCCTCGCAGGGATGCACATATTCGTTGATGAGGCCGTCGACAGACCACGTCAGGTTGTACTTCAGCGCGTTGGTGGGGTACTGCGGCAGCGCTCCCACGCGCATGTGAAGCCGCTACAACTTTTCGTACCCCTGGGATAGCGCATAGCCGGCGATGGCGATGAAGCCCGGCGCGAGGCCGCACTGGGGCATGAAGGCGGTCTTGGCATCTCGCGCCAGATCGCGAATGGTACGTGTAGCGGAGACGTCCTCCGTGAGATCGAAGTAGTGCACCCGCTCGGCCGCGGCGGCGGCCGCTACCGTGCTGGCCAAGTGAAAGGGGAGGGCGTTCACCAGAATATCCTGGCCCTTGATGCGGCTCGCAAAGCTCTCCACGTTAGAGCCTTCGATCTCGAAGCAGCGGCCTGGAAACTCCGCCCGAATCTCCTTGCTTACGACGCGGTCGCCTACCCACACTTCGTAGGCCGGCTCGCCCTGTGCCGTGCGCAGCAGATGCGCCACCGAACGCCCGATGTGGCCCGTGCCCAGTACCAGAACTCGTTTCGTCATGGATCGTTGCTCCTTTCCGGGGCGGAACCAGGGAAGTGCGATGCAAGCTTAGTTCAGGCCAGGGGCGGCACCTGATCCCCCTTCAGCTCCACCATATTTCCCTCCGGATCGTAGACGTAGAGAGAGGGGCTTTCGCCTTGCGCGCCAAAACGCGGGCGAACCTCTCCGGTGCGTACGTGATGGGATTCGAGGTGGGCGAGGATGTCTTCCACATTGAAGGGCTCCACGCGCAGACAGACGTGGTCCATGTTGCGGCCTTCCTTGCCGGGCGCGGCGCCGCCCTTCTTACCCAGTTCGCCGTCCACCGGAACCAGATCGATCAAAGCGTTGCCGGCGCGCAGATGCACGAGGCCTAAATCCGGGCGGCGCCACTCCACCGCGCACCCTAACACGTCGCGGTAAAAGGCGATCATGCGTTCCAGATCGGATACGCGTAGGACAATATGATCGATGTCTCGAATGCGAAGATTCATGGGGGACACATTACCGCTTCAGCTGCCCGCGCGCCAGGGACAAGCCCATTCCCGCCAGGCAAAGCATGGCCGCCACGACGAAGCTTATCTGAATCGATTTTGCGAGAAGATCGAAGTGCGCGGGCTCGATGGGTAGACGGCCCATGACCAACGCGGTCACGAGCGTGATCAGTGCCATGCTCATCATTTGGCCCACCACTCTCACGGTGGCGACCGAGCTGCTTGCCGTCCCGTAGAGGCGCGGTTCCACGGAACCCATGATGGCATTCATGTTGGGCGACGAGAATAGCGCGAAGCCGGTACCCACGATCAGCAAATAGCCAATCAATAATCCGGTCGCGGTGTCTGGTTCCGCGCTCGACAGCAGGACGAGGCCCAGCGCGCAGAGAGCCATGCCAGAAGATGCGAGAACACGCGGTTGAATACGGTCGGAAAGCTTGCCCGCGAACGGCGACAGAAGCGCCATCATGATGGGCTGGGAGATCATGATCAATCCGGCTGTTTGCGCGTTCAATCCCTTCAGCTTCTGCAGGTACAAACTCATGAGAAAGGTATTTGCGAAGGTGGCGGAGTAGATCAGCAAGGAGGCTAGGCAGGAGAACGTGAAGACGCGATTGGTATAAAAAAGCGTAACGTCGAAAAGGGGATGTTCATGCCGCCGCTCGAAAGCGAAAAAAGCCACCATCCCAGCGATCCCGCCGGATGTGAGAAGCCATCCAACGGGCAAAGGCAACTTCGATACCCCGGCCATCAAGGCAATGATGGAGGCGGCGTAGATCAAGGCGCCGGCGGTGTCGAAGCGCCCTCCAGGCTGACCTTTCCATTCGCCCTTCATTTGCGTGAGTGCCAAATAGAGGCACGCGGCCAGCAGTGGAAGCGGCAGGACAAAGACCATGCGCCATCCGAACTGGTGCGTGATCCATCCGCCTAGCAGCGGGCCTGCCGTGAGCCCGAAGTAGATCATGGAGGTGGATATGCCGATCACCGCTCCGCGCTTCTCCTTCGGGTACACCGAAGAGAGCAGGGCCATGGAAGTCGCGTAGAGCATGCCGGCCCCGATGCCTTGAAACAGCCTCGCCGCCACCAAGAACGGAAAATTCGGCGCTAAGGCGCAGAGGGAGGAACCCAGCGCCACGACGGCGAGGCCCCAGAGCAAAAAGCGGCGCCGCCCATGGGCATCGGAGAGCTTGCCGAAGGGCAACAAGAACACCGCGCTTGACAAGAGGTAGGCGGTGGACACCCATCCCACGGCCACCACATCGGCCCCGAACGCCACGGCGATGGCGGGAACCGATACGTTGGGGGCCGCCAGCATGAGCGGCGTGGCGAAGGAAGAAAGCGTCACCACGATCAAGGTAATGCGCTGGAGGGCGCGTTCGTCCATTGGTTTTGAGTTCGCAATGTTGAGGACAGGCGCAACTATAGAGGATCTTTTCGCGCGGCTTCTAGCGGCGACAGGAAACGGATGTCTTACGTCTGGGGCTTGATGCGAAGGGGTTGCTCGGGCGAGAATGTCCTGTACTCGGTTCACATCCAAGGGGTTCTAGCTTGACTAAACGTGTTTGGGTTGCGGTGCCATTCTTGGCTCTGAGCGTTGCCGCCACCATGGCCGCCGGCGTGGGAACCTTTTTCGGCAAGGTGGCGCTCGAGTGGGACGATGAGGACGGGTTCAACCGCAACAGAATCAAGCTACTAGGCGATTTTGGTTTTCAAGACCCTGCTGGGAAAAAATGGATCGCGAAACAAGGGGCTGAGCTGGACGGTTCTTCCTTCACACCCTTGTTCGAGCAAATGGTGAGCTTGCCCTTTGTCGGGGAACACCGCCGCGCTTCTGTCCTGCACGACTACTATTCAAGGCAATTGAGCGAGCCGTGGCGGGAGGTGCGCCGCATGTACTACGCGGCGTTGCTGGCCGAGGGCATGAGCGAGAGCGAAGCGAAATCGACTTACGCCGTTCTCTACGGCGCCGGAATGCGCTGGGAGCCGAAAGGCTCCACTTGCTACATCAATTGCCATAATGGGGCGAGCGCCCTGGTTTGGAAGCCCGACGTCATCGATAGCGAAATAAACGCCGCCTTGGAAATTCTGTCCGAAGGAAATCCGAGCCTGGACGAAATCGACAAAGCGGTCGATGCCGTGATTCTCAAGCCTGGCCCCCATTTGTTTTCGCAGCCGAAGAGAGAAGACGCCCCTGGCGCCGCGCCTGGCGGTGCCAAGGAAGATTCCGAAGAAGACCAATAAGGTCTAGTACGTTCCCAAGTTGAGCATCACTCCGGAAAGGTGAGAGGCGCGTTCCGAGGCGAAGAACAGCGTGGTATCGGCCACTTGTTCCGGCTCGATCACGCGAGTCTGCTTCAACAACTCTTCCCATCGCGACTCGTCGCCGAATTTCTGCTTGGCGATGGTCTTGTTCAACTGAATGATGCGATCGGTGCGTGTGGCCGGCGGGTGCATGCCCAGCACGCGCACGCCATACTCGATGGAGCCTTTACCGGCGGCCTTGGTGAAGGCCTCCAACGCCGCATTGCCCATGGCGCCGCAGATGTACTCTGAAGGGTGGGTGACACCGGCCATGCCCACGATGTTGACGATGACTCCTTTCTTTCTTGGACGCATGCGGGAGATCATCTCGCGAGTGAGGTTGATGTAGCCAAACACCTTCAGTTCCCACGCATGGCGCCATAGCGCCTCGTCCACCAATTCGATGTTGCCGCCCGGGATGTCGCCCGCGTTGTTCACCAGAATGTCCACGCTCGCGCACGCTTCGGCGAGCTGCTTTACCGCGCCCGGCGCCCTGAGGTCGCACACGTGATTGACGACGCTTGCTTTGTACTTCGACTCGATCTCGCTCTTCGCCTTTGCTAGGAGATCGGCCGAGCGGGCCGCGAGGTGCACCGTGCACCCCTCGCTAGCAAAGGCCTTGGCGCAGGCTAGTCCGATGCCTTTGGATGCGCCGGTGATGAGTACAGATTTTCCTTTTAATCCCAGATCCATGATGGGTTCCCCTCCGTGTGATTTATGTTGGCGAGAATAGCATGCGTGAAGCGCAGGGAGGCGTGAGGCGTTAGGCGTGAGGCGCAAAAAGCAATGTAGACGACATCCTCCCCCGCGTGCGGGGGGCTAGCCTTCCCTCTAGAACTATCGCTTTCCTAACGCCCGCACTGCGTCCACCACAACCCCAGGTGTTTCGCGCGTTGGAAAATGGCCGGCCACGGGAATCAGTTTGCGCTCGTAAGGGCCGCTGAAATAGCGCGCGTGTTTCTCGGATTGCTCGGGCGGGCCGACGCCGTCGCACTCTCCGTGCAAGGCGATAGAAGGTACCGGGATCACCGGTTGCGCGGCCAAGCGCCGCTCCAATTCCTCGTATGCGGGATCACCCGCGACGTTACCGTACCGGTGGCGGTAGGAGCTAATAGTGATGTCGACGAAATCTGCATTGTCGAAGCTCTTCGCCGTGGCCTCGAAGGTGGCGTCATCGAAGTGCCAGTTGAGAGACCACTGGCGCCAGAGCAGGCGCGCGATATCGCGCTTATTCCTTGCCAGCCCGCCACGCCCCCGCTCCGTATGAAAATACCACTGGTACCAATATCGGTGCTCTTGCAACGCATCCGCCGGGTTGAAGGAGAGGGGAATATTCTGAATCGCATAACCGTTCACCGTGACCAGTGCGCGCACGCGCTCAGGCCAAAGGGCCGCCACGATACAGGCCGCGCGGCCGCCCCAGTCATAGCCCGCCAGCAATGCTTGTTCGATGTGCATGGCGTCCATGAAGTCGCGCAGATCGGCGCCAATGGCCGCCTGTTGCCCGGAGCGCGGGGTCTTGGCGTCGAGGAAGCGGGTAGGGCCGAACCCGCGTAACCAGGGCACCAGCACACGGTACCCAGCGGCGGCGAGCGGGGGCGCGACCTCATCGAAATCATGCACGTCCGAGGGCCAGCCGTGGAGCAAGATCACCGGCGGGCCTTCCTTGGGGCCGCTTTCCAGGTAGGCGATTTCAAGAACCGGGGTACGGATGGTAAGGGGCATGGACAATCCTTGGATGGCCGAAGATCTTAATTCTATGCCCCGAAGCCCAATGCCGGAAGCGCCTAAAATACCCCCTGACAGAGAACACGCCAGGAGCCATCATAGATGAACGCACCATCGGAATATAACGGAGCTGCCACCGGTTCGCCCGCGAACTTGGACGTCATCGTCGTGGGGGCTGGGGTTGGGGGGTTGTACACGCTCCACCGCCTGCGCAAGATGGGTTTGCGCGTGCGTGTGTACGAAGCGGGCAGCGGCGTGGGAGGCACCTGGTTTTGGAATCGCTATCCGGGCTGCCGTTGCGACGTGGAGAGCATGGAGTACTCCTATTCCTTCGACAACGATCTGCAACAGGAATGGAAGTGGCCGGAGCGCTACGGCACGCAGCCGGAGATCCTGCGCTACATCAACCACGTGGCCGAGCGCTTCGATCTCATGCGCGATGTACAACTCAATACGCGAGTGGTGAGCGCCGTATTCGAGGAAGCGCGCAATCAATGGACCATTACCACCGATCGCGGCGATGTGGCGAGCGCGCCCTACTGCGTGATGGCCACGGGCAATCTTTCTACCCCGCGCGTGCCCAGCTTCAAGGGCTTGGAGCGTTTCGAGGGCAAGTGGTACCACACCGGTTTGTGGCCGCACGAAGGCGTGGATTTCACGGGATTGCGAGTGGGGGTGATCGGAACGGGTTCCTCCGGTGTGCAGTCCATCCCCATCATCGCCGAGCAAGCCAAGCATCTGCATGTATTTCAGCGCACCGCGAACTTTAGCGTGCCTGCACGGCACGCGCCGCTGGATCCGGAGAAGGAACGCCGGCACAAGGCCGAATATCCGGCGCGCAGGAAAGCGGCCTTCGACACGCCGTTCGGTATCGCCGGTTACCCGCGGCCCACCAAGTCCGCCCTCGAGGTAACCGAGGGAGAACGCCAGCAAAAGTACGAGGCCAAGTGGAGCGAAGGCGGCAGCATCAGCTATCTTTATTCCTATAACGATTTGCTGACCAACAAGGCGGCCAACGACACCGCTTCGGAGTTCGTGCGCCAGAAAATTCGTTCCATCGTGCGCGACCCGCAAGTGGCGGAGCTGCTGTGTCCCAATGACCATCCCATCGGTACCAAGCGCTTGTGCGTGGACTCCTATTACTACGAGACCTACAACCGCGACAACGTGACCCTGGTGAACGCGCGCCGCGCGGCCATCCAGGAGATCACCGCCAAGGGATTGCGAACGAGCGAGGCCGAGTACGAATTCGACGCCATCGTGTTCGCCACGGGATTCGATGCCATGACGGGTGCGCTGGCCGAAATCGATATCCGCGCAAGCTCGGGTGCCACGATGCGCGAGGCATGGTCCAGCGGCCCGCGTAGCTACTTGGGCCTCATGGTGGCCGGCTTGCCAAACTTGTTTCTCATCACCGGACCCGGCAGCCCCGGCGTCAAGAGCCAGATGATCATGGCCTGCGAACAGCATGCGGATTGGATCGGCGATTGCATTGCCTACCAGCGCGCGCACGGCGTCAACCGCATCGAAGCGGACGAGAAGGCGCAGCAAGCGTGGGTCGAGCACGTCAACGAAGTGGCCGACTCTACTTTGTATCCGCTCGCCAACTCCTGGTACATGGGCGCCAACATTCCCGGTAAACCGCGCGTGTTCATGCCGTACGTGGGCGGTGTTCCCACCTATACCAAGCGGGTGCAGGAATCCGTGAAGAAAGGCTACGAGGGCTTCGTTCTCAAGAACGTTCGCCAAGATTCAAAGGTTGTCGTCTGAGAGTCTTCGGTTCGCCAAGCCGCTATGTGCAAGGACCGGGCGCCATCGATGCGATGGGGACCTATCTGGAACCTATGGGCGCGAGTGCCGTATTGGTCGCGGACCGAGCGGTGCTCGGTCTCATCGCGGAAAGAGTAGGCGCGGTCTGCAAAGCGGCGGGCACCGGCTGCCTGCCCTTGGAATTCTCCGGTGAGATCACCCCCAGGAAGTCGCGCGGCTAACCGGAGAGGCACGCCCGCGGAAACCAGGATTCGTTATCGGTGCTGGCGGCGGCAAAGGCATCGATGCGGGGAAGGGCGTTGCGAACGCCTTGAGGGTACCGGTCGTCACCATTCCCACCGCTGCCTCCAGCGATGCACCCACCAGCAAACTCTACGTGCTCTATGACGAACATCACCGCGTACTGCGAGTGGAGCACATGAAAAGCAATCCACATGTAGTGGTGGTCGATACCGCCGTGATCGCCAAGGCGCCCGTGCACCTATTCACCGCTGGCATCGGCGACGCCATCGTCAAGAAGTTCGAGGTCGCACAGTGCATCGGCGCTGGCGGCACGAACCTCTTCGGCGCGAGCGCTTGTCTGGCCGCTCAAGCGCTGGCGGACTTGTGCTACAGCACACTACGGGAGCGCGGAAGAGGCGCGCTCGAAGCGGTAAAACGAGGCGCCGCCAACGACGATGTCGAGCAGGTCGTGGAAGCTACTGTCCTGCACAGCGGACTAGGTTTCGAGAGCGGCGGACTCTCCGTGTCCCACGCCATGACTCGCGGATTAACCGCCGTACGTGGTTCGCGCGATGCGCTGCATGGCCACCAAGTCGCTTACGCGTTGCTCGTGCAATTGACGCTGGAAGGGCGGTCCGAGTCCTTTATCGCGGACGTAATGCGGTTTTATCGTGATGTGAATTTGCCGGTTCGTTTGGCGGATCTGGGATTGGCTGGCCCAACCCCAAAGGAAATCCTAGCCATATCGGAAGGCACGATGACTGCCGCGTATATCGAGAATTTCCAGAGAACATTAGTGGCGCGGGATATTGCCGAGGCGATAGGTGCTGTTGAGGACAGAGCGAATCGTTGAGATACGAATTCGGTGTCCTTATGCCTCATTCACTCTATCCTCCTCGCCCGGTGCAAGTTTCTCAGCCTCCGGGAGCTGCCCTTTGAAGAAAGCTTCGATCCTCGCCGCGATTTGTTCCGGCGTCAGCGGGTGCGGTCCCAATCCCAACAGTTCAACGTACGTGCGTCCAGGATGGAGCGTGTCCCACTGGGAGCGCACCTGTTTCGCCCGGCCCTTGCCAGGCGTCTTGCTACCAAACCCGTCTATGACACGGTTCCACAGCGGCTGAAATTTTTCGATGAGAACGTTTTCGCCGAGAGGAATCCAGATGTCGTCCACCGTGAGCGCCCTAAAGTAGAACTCGCCAATGGCGACGGTATTGGTTTCCTTAATCGTGGTTGCGTGTTGGCGCAGCCGGTCGCGTAGCGCGGTTCCCTTCCCGGCATCGAAGCTCAAACCGCCCTTGCGCGCGCCTTTCGGCACCGCTTTGCCGACATAGATGGGCTGCCCGAAGCGGCCACCTTCATTCAATTCCCTAATCCGCTTATACGCTGGAAATGCACCGATATAGTAAATCGCATAGACGCCAGCCCTCACTAAGTGCGCGGTTTCGTTTAGAGAATGCACTGGCGAGCGCAGTAGAGCATCCGCGACTCTTTCCCCCAGGTTCGTCTTGGCGAGCGGGTTATAGGGTTCTTGAGTGCTCACGCAGTCGCATCATGTCTTGAATGCTTGAAATCATCCTTGCAAGGACTGCTGGCCCTCACGCCGTTGTCCGGGCGCAAGCCCTTGGATTCCGCGGCGCATAAGATGGCCGCAACCGACGACGCGATGACTTGCGCCAAGCGCACGGGTACGGCGTTGCCCAATTGACGCATGGTTTCCGACCAGGAGCCACGAAAGACGTAATCATCCGGAAATGTCTGAAGCCGCGCCGCCTCGCGAACGGTGAAATAGCGTACCGAGCCGTCTGGCCTCAGCAACATGTTCTCCCCACCCGGCACGCCATGATCACCCGCTTTCAATGTCTTCCCTGGCTCATCCAGCGGGCTGCCGGTATGACCAGGATAGCTGCGCGCGCCAGGATTAAAAACGTGATTGGCGATGCCGTCTCCAGGGTTTTTTCCGGATCGGGCAATCCGACACGGCATCCCGGACCGTGCTCCATGGCTCGTCCAGGAGAAAACTTTCGTTTCTTAAACGGGCAAGCCTCGAAGCCAGCCCCGGAGGGGCAGCCGGACGGCTACGAACGCCCACGCGATGCCGTTCCCAGTAGTCACCCGTGATCCATTGTTCGCGCAGCAAGGCATCATCGGAATGCGTTGGCTGTGGAAATGACCACTTGACGCCCAGATCCGAGCGAAAACCAACGAGGAATACACGTTCGCGTCTTTGCGGGACGCCGTAGTTCGCGGCGTTCAACAGCCGGTATACGACGTTATAGTTTGGAGCGTCTTGGTTGCCGGTGTGCCGGCGCTCCAGTCGCGCGCAATGCATCTCCCAGGTCTCGCCATCCTTGCGTGTGAGTTATGGATGCGAGAGCTGCAAATGCACGTATTGGAAGTACGAGGCGAAGGAACGCCTAAGAAGCCCCTTCACGTTCTCGAAAATGAAGGCCTTGGGCTGAAGTTAGCGCACGGCGCGCACCGCCTGCGGAAACATGTCTCGGTCATCCTTCTCGCCGCGATGCTTGCCGCCAAGGGAAAAGGGCTGGCACGGTGGGCCGCCGGACACCACCATCACTTGTTCGCCGAGAGTGCCGTAGTCAAAGTCACGAGCATCGCCCTCGTGGAGCGGCCATTGCCGGACGTCAAATGCGTGATTGCGCTGATTGAAGCGAAAGGTTTCGCAGGAATCGTGATCCCATTCGATCACCGCGGCATGGTTGAAACCAGCCCGCCCCATGCCCATGGCGAGGCCGCCCGCTCCTGCGAACAGTTCAACGCTACGCATCCAGAAACCTCCTAATTCGCTTAGTGAGCCGAACAGTGTTTCCCAACTGGCATTCCCATATCGTCATCACTCCCCAACCCAAACAACGCAGCGCGCGTATGTTACGCGAGTCGCGTTCGGCATTGGATTCAAGCTTGGGCAACCAGAAATTACGCCTTGATTTAGGGAGTCGCGCCAGCGAGCAGCCCTCATGCCGGCGCCAGAAGCAGCCATGAACGAGAATGACCTTGCCTCTGGCCGGAAAAACCAAGTCTGGCGTTCCTGGTAAATCGCTCCGGTGTAGCTGGTATCGATATCCTAAGCCGTGAACCAAGCGCCGCACCTGCAATTCCGGTTTGGTGTCTTTGGCGCGAACGAGAGCCATGCGCGCCGAGCGTTGTCGCGCGTCGAGAGTGTCCATTCATTCACTCTTCGGTTTTCCCTGAGCAGGAGCCACGGGTGTTTTTTCGCAAATCAATTGAACGCCCCGGCCGCGACACTGAACAGAAATTGAAACCAATCCGCTACGCCCTCGATCCTCCTGCCCACTGCATCAAGTTCAAGAACTCCCGCCGGGTCTTCGGTCCCTAAGTATTGAAGTGCGGCTCCGGATTCTCGCTGTAGGCGGTCTTTTCCTGGGCGATGCGGTCGCGCTGGGTGTACTTGCGTACCTCCGCGGCGCTGATGTTGTAGGGCTTGGTGGCATTGAGGCCGAAGACCTTGGCGCGAATCTCCGGAGTGATTTTCGGATAGCCGAAGCGCTCTTGGAATTCCGTGGAAATCTGGAAGGTGCGGAAGTCCTGGATCTGGTCCTGGGGTGAACCGTACCATAGGGAATCCTTGCCTCACAGCACGTTGTTCTCGCCCACGTACTTGAGCAATTTTCCGATGGTGTGCGCGGCGTTGTCTGGGTCGCGCATGGCGAAGCGCCAGGTGCTGCCTAGTTCCGCGTAGACGTTACTGCCCGGCCTCACGCCATTGTCTAGAAGGGATTGAACCAGGGTATCGATACCGTCGCGTCCTGCTCCAGGTGCGAAGGCTTGTTCGGCCTTGGCGGGTACGAAACCGGAGTGGTAGATGATAAAGCTTACGTCGGGGAAGCGTTTGGCCACCGCGCCTATGTCGCTGCATTGGCTGTGCTGGTAGGATTTCTGGCCAAAGGGCACGCCCTTGTGTACGCAAATGACTTTCACGTTGAGCGCGCGTGCGCGCTCGATGAGGCGAGTGCCTACGTCGTCGGATAGAAAAATCCATTGCCATCCGGCTCCCACTGCGTATAGGTTTTCCACGCGCTGATCTTCCAGCGTTGCGCCAGTTCGTCCATGGCCTCCACGTCGCCTGGCTGGTTGGGATTGACTCTTCCGTGCAGCAGCAAGCGGTGCGAACCTTCCATGCGGTCCACGATTTGGCGCGTGGCATCGGCGCCGGCGATGGTGAGCGGTTCCGCATCGCGCTTGGAGGGCACGAAGGACAGCACCATCATGTCCGTGTCGCTGTCGAGAAATATGTCCTTGACGAACTCTTCCGAGGACAGGCAATTCAGGTAACTCAAATCGCCGGGATCGTTGGCGAGCGCGCACTGAGTTTTCGGTGAAAATGTGAGCGGACGCGCCCCGGGCGGCAACTTCTTGATCCAATCGCCCTTGGGGTCGACGAAGTGGCCTTGCACGTCGAAGATGAATTCGTTGCCCTCCACGGACGCGGCGGCGAGTTGCGTATCGAGGCCGGCCTCGGCTGGAACATCGAAGAAGCCTCCGGTCTTGCCGGCGGCGGCGTTGGCGCTATTGAAGGCTAGCAATGTGCTGGCTGCTCCGCAAGATGGAATCAGAAAATCGCGCCGGTTCACCGCACGCCGTTTGGCGTGTTGAGTGGCCTGCTCCTGTGCCAATTGGTTGGCCAGGACGTTGGTGCGAGACAAGGCGATGGGGGTGAATTCGCCGTTGGAAGTACTGTCTAGCTTGATGGGCAACCGGCTACCTTCCGGATCGATGCGGTGTTTCATGGTGCGTACTCCCTAGCCAACATGTTTCGCGAGAAATTCCAAGGCGCGGGTGCGGGCGAGCTTGGAAGCCGCCGCGTCATAGGAGGCGCGCTGGTCGCAATTGAAGCCATGGCCCGCCGCATAAAAATGCGCGATGGCCGAAGGATGTGCAGCCGCCACGTTCTTGGCCTGCTCCAAGTTCGGGTTTTGATCCTGCTCGCCGAACTGAAACATTACCGGGCACTTGGGCTTTTCGCCAATGAATCCTGAAATGCCGCCACCGTAATAGGGAATGGCGCAGGCCAGCCCGGACACGCGCGCGGCGGCCAACCACGCCACCGTGCCACCCCAACAGTAGCCCACGATGCCAACCTTGCCGGAGGATTTGAGCGCATCGAGGGTGGCTTGCACGTCCTTCATGGTGTTGTTCCAATCCAACTTTTGCATGACCACGATACCGGCTTGAATCTCGTCTTGCGAGTAACCGGTTTCGTAGTTGCGTTGGGCGCGGTCGTAGAACGCGGGCGCGATGCAAACATAGCCATCGGCCGCGTAACCGTCGGTAACGCCGCGGATATGGCTATTGACGCCGAATATTTCCTGCACCACGACCAAGGCGCCCCGGATTTTTCCCGGAGGGCCGGCGCGGTAGGCGCTGAAGCGGTGTCCGTCGCTCGCGGCGAGTTCGATGATTTTTCCCATGGGTGGTCTCCTTGTGATGGTTCTACATGATATCCGCGTTGGCGGGGTCGGGTAACATCTAAGCGTTCCTGGCAATTCTAACCATGAGATGAACACGACAAGCGAAACAGCGGAACTGAAATTACCTTCCTTCCGGCTCGGCGGACAAATGGCCTTGGTGACCGGCGCGGGCGCGGGTTTGGGCGCGGGTATTGCCCTGGGTCTGGCGGAGGCCGGCGCCGAGATGGTATTGGTGGGGCGCACGCGCGCAACCTTGGAAGAGACGGCGGCCATCATCGAGAAGCGCGGCGGGCGCGCCCGCGTGCGAGTGTGCGATGTCACCCGCGCGGACGAAATTCGCGCGGTGATCGCCGGACTTGCGCGCCTGGATGTGTTGGTCAATAACGCGGGCACCAATTTTCCCGAGCCCTTCGTGCAAGTGTCCGACGAGCACCTGGACACGATGCTGGATTTGAACGTGCGCGCCGCCTTTGTGGTGGCGCAGGCGGCCGTGCGCAAGATGCTGGAAGATCCTGAGCGGGCGAAAAAAGGCGGCGTGGTCATCAACATCTCCTCGCAGATGGGACATATCGGCTCGCCCAACCGCACGGTCTATTGCATGACGAAGCACGCCCTGGAAGGGCTCACCAAGGCCATGGCGGTGGAGTTGGCGCTCCAGAAAATTCGCGTCAACAGCATCGGCCCCACTTTCACCGAAACGCCCTTGGTACAAAGAATCATGAACACGCCGGAGAAACGCGAGTTCATGCTCTCGCGAATTCCCATGGGAACCTTGGCACGGGTGGAAGATGTCATGGCGGCGGCGGTATATCTCGCCTCGCCGGCTTCGGCGATGGTGACCGGTACGCACTTGCTGGTAGACGGCGGATGGACCGCGCAATGAGGAAGGGATGGGTCTATCTGCTTGCCGTGCTCGCCGCGACGGCGGGTGCGCAATCCTATCCGGCCCGCTCCGTATCGCTGGTGGTGCCCTTCACTGCCGGCGGGCCCACGGACGTGTTGGGACGTACCTTGGCCGCCGCCATGGGCAAGTCCTTCGGCCAAACGATCATCGTGGAGAACAGAACCGGTGCTGGAGGCACCATCGGTACCGCATACGTTGCCAGGGCCGCGCCCGATGGGTACACCTTCCTCTTGCAACATACGGGAATGGCCACGGCGCCCGCGCTGTACCGCAAACTTTCCTACGATCCGCTCAAGGATTTCGAATACGTCGGCCAAGTTGTGGACGTGCCCATGACCTTGGTGGCTCGAAAGGATTTTCCGCCCAAGACACCGGAAGCCCTATTGGATTATCTGACGGCGCAAAAAGAGAACATCAACCTCGCGAACTCCGGTCCCGGTGCCGTCTCGCATTTGTGCGCCATGTTGCTCCAGCAAGCATTGGGCGTGCAGATGACCACCATTTCCTACCAGGGTACGGCGCCCGCGCTGGCGGCCTTGATGGGCGGTCATGTGGATGTGTTGTGCGACCAAACCACGCAGACCATTCCGCACATCAAATCGCAACGCATAAAACTCTACGCGTCGGCCACGCGCAAACGTATCGCGGCATTGCCGGATACCCCCACCTTGGACGAGCTGGGTTTGAAAGGCTTCGAGGTGATGGTGTGGCACGGTGTCTATGCGCCCAAGGGCACGCCCAAGGAAGCCCTCGGCAAGTTCGGCGCCGCCTTGCGTGCGGCCCTCAAGGATCCCATGGTGAAAACACGGCTCAAGGAGTTGGGCGTGCAATGGGTCCCCGAGGCCATGCAAACGCCGGCGGGTTTGCGTGATTGGCTGGCAGCGGAGATTGCGCGCTGGACGCCCATCATCAAGAAGGCGGGCGTGTACGCCGAGTGAGGTTCAACACCATTCTCAATCCGCGCCTTTCATGAAAAGAAGCGTGCCCTATTTGGCCAGGCCAACTGAGCGGGTGGGCGCGCAGGCTCTAATTCAACCTGGTGAATCATGCCGAACTTCGTGACATACCGAACTTTCTGGTTCGCGGCCCTAGCCGTTCTTCTTGGTTGTGGCCAAGATGTTCCACGTATTCCACCGTTGAGCCAGAGCGACGTCATCGTCGCTTTCGGAGACAGTCTTACCTTTGGTACCGGCGCCGCGCCGGCGGAAAGTTATCCCGAGGTGCTCTCCAAACTGGCCGGACGAACGGTGGTGAATGCCGGTGTTCCGGGCGAACAGACTTCCGGCGGGCTTCGCAGACTTGAGGAAACGCTCGCGGAACACCGGCCTAAGCTACTGCTCCTGTGCCTGGGCGGAAATGACATGTTGCGAAAGGTGGATGCAGCGGTTACGGAGGGCAA
The DNA here is from genome assembly GCA_009693245.1 of Betaproteobacteria bacterium. Taxonomy (NCBI): domain Bacteria; kingdom Pseudomonadati; phylum Pseudomonadota; class Betaproteobacteria; species Betaproteobacteria bacterium. Next base: position 18,673 of record SHXO01000043.1, read on the forward strand.
TCTGCGCCAGATGGTCTTCGCCGCGCGTAACCAAGGGGTATAGGTCGTGCTGGTCGGCGTGCCCAAACCCGCGCTCTTTGGCGGTAACGCGCAGTTCTACGAGCACATCGCCAGCGATTTGGAAGTGCCTCTGGAGAACGAAGTTCTCAACGAAATACTGAAGGACAACGCCTACAAGTCCGACCCCATTCATCCCAACGCGAAGGGTTACCGCCGCATGGCGGAGGCGCTGGCGCAATTGCTGAAGGAAACTGGCGCGTTGTAGTGCACTATTTGGCCAGCACCAGATCGCCAAAAAAGGCGAGCGTAGTCTCGCCCGTGTTATCGCTGTCTCCTCCAATTGCAATGGCGGAAATCGTGGGCGGATCTTCACCGAAGGCGGCTTTGAAGTCTTGCGCGATGTCGCGTTCTTCTTCCATCCACTGCCCAAGTTTTTCATCGCCGCTTCGTACCACGATCATGCGCACCCGGTTGGTGTAGGCATTCCAAGCGGTGGTGCCGGCCGGGTGTTTCGGATCCCAAACGTAGCACAGCGCCGCGGCGGGAACTCGGTCGCCGTAGAGTGTTCGCGCCATGCGCAATTTGGCCCGGTCCAAGAATCCCAGCTTGCCGGTGTCGAAGTCGAACATGACGTAGACACGCGCTGGATAGTCATCTCCTTTCTTCGTGAGCAGATTGGTCTTGGAATTATGCTGGGGCAACTTCCACCGCCAGCGCAGGATGGGATAGGAGACGGGGCTCGCGTTCAGCGAGATCGCTAGACTCCCAGCGGAGGCGCCGGCGCTTATTCCGAGGACGCGGTGTCCTTGGTCTTCTACGATCGCGAAGGCGGTGCGCTTTTTCGCGCTCGGAATGTAGATGGGTTGCCAGCCTGGCACTCCTTCTCTACCCGCGGGTGCCGTGGAGAAAGGCGGTAGCGAATGGAAATCCCCCGGCATTACGTCACGCGCAAAACATAAGGCCATGACCCACGCCGTTATGAGCCAAAGTTTCATTTCGGCAATGGGGATGCGCGCAGCAACCCCGATGCGACGAGCCGGTCATAGTCCCGTGGCCGGTCCACGTCCCAGCGCATCTCCAACTCTTTCCAGCACCATCCGAGCAGGCGCAAGCGCTCGCGGGTGTGCGCCATGACCTGATCCGTTCCCCATGGCATGTTCTCGAAAAGTCTGGAATGCGTGCGCGACAAAGCGATCAATGCGTAACCGCCATCTTCCACCGGCAAAAAGACGGCGTCGCATCCCCTCGCGAGCGCTTCGGACGACATGCGCAGATCTTCCTCGCCTAAGGCTGGGCAGTCGGTGCCGATGAGCACGATGCCTTGCGCGCGCTTCAGGACGCCGGTGCTCGCATCTCGCATCTTGTCTCCCAGACCGCCTTCGCATTGAAGTTTCAAGGAGGCTCCGAAGCGTTGCGCGCACTCCATGAAAAAGGGATGCTCGGTGCCGGGGGTGCACCATAGCTCCACGCTACCGGCTCGCGACGACGTGGCGGTGAGCAAGGCGCGCTGGATGAGATCGCGTTGCAGTTGCGCGGCCGCTTGCGCGCCGATGCGAGGGATGAGGCGGGTTTTGGTTTCCCCTGGGACCGGCGCCTTGGCGAATACCGCGATGACGAGGCGAAACTCAGGGCCGGCGGCCATAGTACAGAGCGGCCAGTTTCGCCGGATCGGCTCCGCTCCAATAGGCTAGACGCAGGCGCCACATGGCGAATATCGTGCGGTAAACACCGCGTTGCTCCCAGCGGCTGGCGGAGGTCACGACTTTGTTTCGCAGGCACAGCGGGGGGCCGAAGCGCTTCAACGTCTTGGAAATCTCGATGTCTTCCATCAGCGCGATCTCCGGGAATCCGCCGGCGCGATGAAAAAGTTCGCGCGTAACGAAAAGAGCTTGGTCGCCCGTGGCAATGCTGGTCCAGCGCGAACGCAAGTTCATCATGCCTTGCACCACTTTCAGTAGGGTTCGTTCGGTTTCCAAATGCACGTCGAACCTGCCCCAGTGCCGGCCCGTGACGCGGATGGCATCGCAAATGGCCTGCGCGAAACCGGCCGGGGGCCGGGTATCGGCGTGAAGAAACAACAAGACTTCGCCCGTCGCATGCCGCGCGGCCGCGTTCATTTGCAGCGCTCTGCCTCTCGGCGCGCTCAACAGCAAGTCTGCAAGAGGTGCTGCAATTTCCGATGTGCGATCGGTACTGCCGCCATCGCACACGACGATCTGATGCCCGGCCTTGCGCGCCGGTTGCAGCAGCGGCAGCAAGGTGGCGAGATTGGCCTCTTCGTTGAGCGCGGGGATGAGAATGGAAAGCTTCACTGCGCCACTTTGCGGTCGTTCAACGCCCAGTCGTAATCGAGAAAGCGGATGGGCACCTTGCCCTCCCGGATGCGCTGCTGGTCCTCCGGTTTGTCGCTCAGCACGTTGGCGTAAGGTGCAAGAAAAGCATTGAGGGATTTGGCGCTGCGAAAGCCCTTCGCGAAGTCTTTCTCATACCAATCGAAGATCTTGGAAACTTCGAGCGTGCCCCGGCTGAACCGGTTACGCGAATGGTCGGACAAGAAGCGTTTAAGGGAGTCTTCAAGTTGTTCATCGAGCCTTGTGGCGGCGTAGGCTTCGTGACGCAGGGCAGGGCAACCGATCGAGGCGCAGTTCACCGCCATGTGGATGCGCGGATCGTCGTACACGCCCTCCGCTCGGATCATGCCGTGCTCGATCTCATCCAAGCTGCGCGGCTTACCGAACAAGCTGAAGAATTTCTTCTTCCACGGGTTGTTGATGAACTTGCCGAAGTCCTGGATGGATTCGATATCCGGGTAGCGCGTGAGAATCAGCTCGACGGTGTAAGAGTTGTAAACGTTGATGAGAAAGGCCAGTTGCTGGGGCTTGCTCCAGCCATTGAATTCGTCTTGCGGTACCGCGCTGAGCAAGGCGAGATACGACTTCAAGGCAGCGCGTTCGCGCTTGAAGCTTTCGTACTTGACTTCCGAGCCATTGCCGTTGCGTATGAGCACGACGTTTTGTTTGAGCAATGCGTCCCATTGCGCATGGGTGTGGTCGAAGGCGGCGAGGGCGCTCCCGCCCCACAACATGAAAACAGCCAGCAGATAACGGATCACGTCGTCCTCTTAATTAAGCAGCCAGGCGTGAAAGCGTTGCAACCAGCGTAGTAGGTTCTCGGGTGCATGGGCTTTTCGCCATGCGCCGGCGGCGAATTTGTTGGCTTCCGCCAAGGTGGGATAAGTATGCACGGTCTTGAGAATGCCGTTGAGGCCGATGTTGTGCCGCATGGCCAGCACGAATTCGGCGAGCAGGTCGCCCGCGTGCTCGCCCGCGATAGTCACGCCGAGGATGCGGTCCTTGCCTGGCACTGTGAGTACCTTGACTTCACCGTGGGCCTCGCCGTCGGCGATGGCGCGGTCCAGATCATCGATACCATAGCGCGTGACTTCAAAAGCGATGCCCTTTTCCTTGGCCTCCAGCTCGTTCAGCCCCACGCTGGCCACTTCGGGTTCGGTGAACGTGCAATGGGGGATGACGCTGTAGTCCGCGCGAAAGGTCTTGAAGGGGCTAAAAAGCGCGTTCACGCTGGCGTACCAGGCTTGATGGGCGGCGGTGTGGGTGAATTGATAGGGGCCGGCCACGTCGCCGCAGGCGTAAATGTTGGGGTAAAGGGTTTGCAGCGCCTCGTCTGTTTCGATGGTGCGCGCCTTCGTAAGGGGGATGCCCAGTTCCTCCAATCCGTAGCCTTCCGTGTTAGCCACGCGGCCCACGGCCACGAGCAAGGCATCGAAGGGGAGGCGCACTTCGCTCCCTTTATGATCGCAGATGAGCACGTTGTCTTCACCCTCGGTGCGAAACTCCTTGGCGCGGTGTTCGAGTTTCACGTCCACGCCGTCCTTGCGCAAGCTCTCCGAGACCATGGCGGAGAACTCGGGGTCTTCGCGCATTAGCAGCCGCGGCATCATTTCCACCTGTTTGACATGAACGCCAAAGCGGGCGAAACACTGGGTGAGTTCGCAACCGATCGGCCCGCCGCCCAGGACCACCATGCGCTTGGGCAGTTCGCGCAGATTCCAAATGGTGTCCGAAGTGTAGTACGCCGTTTGCTCGATACCCGGAATGGGCGGGACGAAGGGGCGGGCGCCGGCCGCGATGACCATGGCTTTGGTGGTGAGCGTCTTGCCGTTGACCTCGACTGTCCACGGAGACGTGATTTTGGCATTGCCTAGCAGACATTCCACGCCGAGATCCGTGTATCGCTTTACGGAATCATGCGGTTCGATGGTTTGAATGACGCGCTGCACGCGTTCCATGACCTGCGCGAAATCGAAACTGGCGTGAGCCTCTCGCATGCCGAAGTGCTGGGCGCGAGCGATGTGAGAAAGATACTTGGCGGAGCGGATCAACGCCTTCGAAGGCACGCAACCTGTGTACAAGCAATCGCCCCCCATCTTGTGCTTTTCTATGAGCGTCACCTTCGCTTTCACCGCCGCCGCGATGAAGGCGGTGACCAGGCCAGCGGAGCCCGCGCCGATGACCACTAGATTGCGGTCGAAGCGCGCGGGCTTTTGAAAACGAGCGTAAACCTTGCGTGCCTTGATGCCATCCAGAATTTTCTTGGCGGCCAGGGGAAATATGCCCAGGATGATGAAGGACGCGATCAATCCCGGCGAGAGAATTCCAGCGGCCGATTGGATGCCCGCCAACTGGGTGCCGGCATTCACGTAGACGATGGTTCCCGGCAGCATGCCCGCTTGGCTCACCCAATAAAAGGTCAGCGTGCGCATGCGGGTCAGCCCCATGACCAGGTTGATCATGAAGAACGGGAACAGTGGTACCAAGCGCAGGGTGAAGAGATAAAAAGCGCCTTCTTTTGCCACGCCGGTGTTGATGGCCGATAGGTTCTTGCCGAACTTCGATTGCACCCAATGGCGCAATAGAAAGCGCGATGCAAGAAAAGCCAATGCCGCCCCCAAGCTGGAAGCAAAGGACACCAATATCGTTCCCCACAAGACTCCAAAGATGGCACCCGCCACCAAGGTCATCACGGCCGCGCCTGGCAGAGACAACCCCGTCACGGCCACGTAGATCACAAAGAACCACGAGGCCAGCGCCAGCGGATGTTGCGCGCTATAGGTTTCCAGCGTGGCTTGCTGAGACTTGAAATAGGCGAGGTTGAAATACTGCCCGAGATCGAAGGCGAAGAAGGCGGCTAGTAATGCCGCGATGATCACCAGGGCGGCGAGCTTACTTTTGTTCATCGCTCCGTCATGCCGCCAGCGCGCCGCCGCAGCTACTGCCTTGCCCCGCTGTGCAGCCGAAGCAATGGTCGAAGACGGCGATGGAATTACCTTCCAGATCCGTCTTCAAGAGATCCGAGAGCCGCGGCCGGATTCGGCCGCCAGCATGCATGGGAATCCCTAGCATTTGATTGAAGTCGCAGTCATAAACATGGCCTTGCCAATCCACGCTGATCAAGGAACGGCACATCACCCCTTCCAAGTTCGCCGGTTGGAAGGCGTGTACCAGCAGGTTCATGTATTGGTCGAACTGGCCCTTGGAAACTAACGTGCTGCCGAAACGCTGAATTGGCATGTTGGTCAAGGTGTACAAGCTATTGAACTGGACACCGTAGTGCTCGCCCAGGTGCTTGCGGTAGTCTTGTTCCAGCGAACCCTGGGGCGGGGGCAGGGAAGGGCCTTGCGGGTTGTACACCAGGTTGAGTTGCAGTCCCGTGCCTGGCTTGCCGTAGCCCAGGGCATTGAGCCGGTGCAATCCCTCGATGCTTTTTCCGAACACGCCCTTGCCGCGTTGCTTATCGACGTTGTTTTCCAGGTAACAGGGCAGGGAGGCCGTCACCTGCACGCTATTGCCGGCGAGAAATTGCGCCAAGTCCTCATGCCCAGGCTCTTCGAGAATGGTGAGATTACAACGGTCGGTGACTTGCACGCCCAGGGCGCGGGCTTCCGAAACCAGATGACGAAAGTGCGGGTTGAGTTCCGGCGCACCGCCCGTGATGTCCAGGCTCTGGATCGCGCGCACACGCGCAAATTCGATGACCGTCTCCACTGTTTCGGCGGACATTTCCTCGGTGCGGTTCGGTCCGGCGTTCACGTGGCAATGCACGCAAGTCTGGTTGCAGCGGTAACCGAGATTGACCTGCAACGTGGAGAGCGCCCCGCGGCGCAGGCGGGGAAAGCCCCGGGAGTTCAACATTGGAAGGGTGTCATGCATAACCATGCCTCTTATTGGTCTCTTACTGTTGGGCGCGCCATGTCAGGCATGGACCCGCCGCCCGCGACATCGTACTCTATGGGAGGGCCCCAGACGTTATACGTGCACAATCCGCCAGGCGGATGCGGGGTGAGCGAACGATAGGGAGGAAAACATGAGGGTTTCGGTCTGGATTTTGGCGCTTGGGCTGCTGGGGTGGGTGTACCTCGCTTCCTTTCCAAGCCCCGAAGGTAAACGTGTCGTTGATGGACGTGCGGATCGCCCACGCGGGAGTCATTGAACAAGAATACGCGCTGAAGCTGCGGATTCAAAATCCCAACGCGAAAACGCTCAGTATGCAGGGCTTGTCGTACGAGATGGAACTCAACGGCAGGGTATTTGCCCGGGGCGTGAGCCCGCAGACCGGGTACATTGCCCCGTATGGGCAGGCGCTGATCGAG
>SHXO01000044.1 GCA_009693245.1 Betaproteobacteria bacterium
GGCTCCACGGATTCGCGCTACTACCGGGATATCGCGGAGAACATCTACCGCTTCATTCCCGTGCGTGTGGATGCCCAGGACGTTGCGCGTTTCCACGGCCGCGACGAGCGTATCGCCCTGAAGCATTATGCGGAGGCGATCGGGTTTTATGCGAGGTATTTGCGCCACCAATAGATCCGATTGACGCGGTTCGCGGTAGTGTGTAGTTTCGATCTGCCAGGAGAATTGGCGTACAACCGAGGCAACTGGAGGCACCGGGAATTCGCGCTTCGCAAATGCCGAAAAATTCACATTCCCGTAACCACTTAGCAAGACAGGCCCGTGTAAAACCGCCGCTTTGCGGGCTTGTCAATGATTACTTATACACATCTCTTGAGACTTTGCTTCAACAGAACGCCAAAACCCTAGCAGAACAACGTCTTGCACATAAGTAAATGAATGTCAATAGGAAAAATGCTTGCCCAATCGCTGCACGAAGCCTGTATATCGCGCCGGAAAGCACGCCCCGTCAAGTGGTCTCGTATTTGATGCACATAGTTGTCCACAGAAAATGTGGGCATTTGGTGAGCGCCTCCGAGTGAGCTTGGGCGCGCTAGACCGAGAGGCAAACCATGAATAACGCATTTGATTTGAAGGGCCGCGTCGCCATCGTCACCGGCGGAAACGGGGGGATCGGCTTAGGCATGGCGCGCGGCCTCGCCCAGGGGGGCGCGAGCGTGATGATCGCGGGCCGCAACGAGTCGAAGAATGCGCGTGCCCTGAAGGAACTCAGGGAGTTTGGCGTGGAGGTGGCCTCCCAGGTTGCCGATGTCACTCAGATTGAAGACTGCCAGCGTTTAATTCGTTCCACAGCAGGCAAGTTCGGGCGGCTGGATATCCTGGTGAATAATGCCGGGATGAATATCCGCAAGGCGCCCCAAGATTATTCCCTGGAGGAGTGGCGCCAAATCATGGACACCAACCTCACGAGTGCTTTTCTATGTTCTCAGGCGGCCTATCCGGAGTTTAAGCAAGCAGGTTCCGGAAAGGTGATCAATATCGGATCGATGACTTCGATTTTTGGCGCCTCGTTCGCGATGGTTTATAGCGCAAGCAAAGGCGGCATCGTTCAGATGACCCGCGCCTTCGCCACGGCGTGGGCCAAGGACAACATCCAGGTCAATGCGGTATTACCAGGGTGGATCGACACGGATCTCACCAAACGATCCCGCGTCGAAGTGGAGGGCTTGCATGAGCGCGTCATCGCGCGTACCCCCGCGGGGCGCTGGGGGGTACCTGCCGATTTGGCGGGAATCGCCGTTTTCTTGTCTTCCTCCGCATCGGATTTTGTCACCGGCACGGCGATTCCCGTGGACGGTGGTTTCTCTGTTCAGGTATAGACCTCCAGCGCCAGAAAAGAAGTAGGCGATGGGAAAGAAATTAGCGTACGTAACAGGCGGAATGGGCGGAATCGGTACTGCAATCTGCCAACGCCTATGTAAGACGGATTCGAGGTGATCGCGGGTTGCGGCCCGAACCGCGACTTCGGCAAGTGGTTGGGGGAGCAAAAAGCCCTGGGTTACGACTTCCATGCTTCGGTCGGAAACGTGGCGGATTGGGCCTCCACAACGGCCGCCTTCGAGAAGATCCGGGCCGAGCATGGTCCCGTGGCGGTACTCGTGAACAATGCGGGCATTACAAAGGACAGTATTTTTCGCAAAATGACCCGAGCGGACTGGGATGCGGTCATCAATACAAACCTCAACAGCCTGTTCAATGTCACTAAGCAAGTCATTGAAGACATGCTGGAACGTGGTTGGGGCCGCATTATCAACATTTCCTCGGTAAATGGGCAGAAGGGCCAATTCGGCCAGACCAACTATTCCACCGCAAAGGCAGGAATCCACGGTTTCACCATGGCCTTGGCCCAAGAGGTGGCGAGCAAAGGTGTTACGGTAAATACAGTGTCACCCGGCTACATCGGAACCGATATGGTGAAAGACGTTCGCCCCGAATTCCTGTAGAAAATCGTGGCAGGTATTCCGACCCGCCGCCTGGGCACCCCCGAGGAGATTGGCTCCATCGTGGCGTGGCTGGCGTCGGAGGAGTCCGGCAACGCCACTGGGGCGGACTTCTCCATTAACGGCGGATTACATATGGGGTAGGTTCCAGGGTGGGCACCTTGAATTTTTGCGATGCCTCATATTATTTTGCGGCATCGCACAAAAACCTGTTGACAAGCGTTAAGTTCTCCTTAAAATAGCGATTTTTGCAGAGCAACAAATGAGGAAGGCAGGTGGCCCGGTAGTTTTAGGCGGCCCTTGAAGTCCTTGTCCCACTGACCCTTGAGTAACAGGAGTAACCGAGAATGTTTGCAACCCCCTAGCATATTTCCGCCTTTAACGCATCGACGCTTGACGCCGCACTTCAGTTTGCCCGTATTTCCATCGATGCAACGGAACGCATGTTCAACGCCGGCATCGAGGCAGGCCGAGAAGTTTCCAATGAGGCCGCCAAGTTTCCGTTCAGAACGGTGAAATCAAGACCTTCCAGGACTTAGTCGCTTCTCAATCGAAAACCGCCGAAGCAGGTGCAGAGAAGGCGATGGCGCTCTCCAAGAGTTTTTACGATGTGGCCCAGCACGCTCAGAAAGAATTCGCGTCGGTCATGGAATCAAAGGTGTCGGAATTCAACAAGGTGCTGAATACCAGCCTTGACCAAGCGCTCAAGTCGGCCCCCGCTGGTGCGGATGCTGCTGTAGCTGCCATCAAGTCCACGGTTGCAGCCGGTGCCGCGGCCTTCGAAACCATCTCCAAGGCCGCGCGGCAGACCGCCAGTGCCGCGGAAGCCAATGTTCAAGCAGTGGTCGAATCGGCCACCCCGCGCGCGAAAGCGGGCAAGAGGTAAGGATTTTGTAGTCTTCGTACGTCTCCTCCCCCTTTCCCTAAGGATTCCTTAGGAAAAGGTTCAACCCCGCGGCTTAACCTGCGGGGTTTTTTTTGCCCTATTGGATTTGCATCGCACGCAGGAGTTGCCATACGGTAGTGAGTCCGGGTGTAATGGCGCCCTTTGCTTACTCATAGGCCTGTGCTCGTGCAAATTTCCGTTCTCGATCAGTCCGTGGCTGTCCAGGGCCGCCTTCACGAAGAATCCATCCGCGAGACCATGGCCTTTGCGCGCCATTGCGAAGCGCTGGGGTTTCATCGTTTCTGGATGGCGGAACATCATAATCACGATAGCATCTCTGGGACCGCGCCCGAAATCTTGATGGCGGCCGTGGCCGCCACCACGCAACGTATTCGCGTGGGCAGTGCTGGGATCATGCTTCCCAATTACTCCACCTTCAAAGTCGCCGAGCAATTTCGCGTGCTGGAAGCGATCGCACCGGGGCGAATCGATCTGGGCGTGGGCCGTGCGCCCGGAACCGACCGGCGTACCGCCTTTGCTCTCAATCCCAATGTAGACCAGGACAGCGAGCACTTTCCTTCCAATGTGCGAGACCTGCTGGCATGGATCGAAGGCAAGCCCTTGGCATCTGGCCATGTATTCCAGGGGCTGCGCGCATTTCCGTCCGGCGGCACCGCCCCCGAAGTATGGGTTTTGGGTAGTTCCGATTTTGGTGCCCAGGTGGCCGCGCATTTCGGCTTGCCTCATTCCTTCGCTCATTTCATTACCGACGGGCAGGGCGCGGAGGAGGCCCTGGAGACTTACCGGCGGAACTACCGCCCGAGCGAACGCCACCCAACTCCTTATGCGTCTTTATGCGTGTGGGCCTTAGCGGCGGACACGGAACAAGAGGCGCTACGCCTTTTCTCCACACGGGAGTGCTGGCGCATGGCACGCGACCGAGGCATCCTGCTTCCCATGGTGCCGCCGGAGGAAGCCATGGCGCATCCCTACAGCGAAGCCGAGCGCGGCAAGATTCTCCAGATGCGCACGAAAGCCATCATTGGGACGGGCGCCCAAGTCGCGGATAGGTTGCGCGAACTTGCGCAGCGGGTCAACGCGCAAGAAATCGTGATCCTCACCTGGACCTACGACTCCCAGGCGCGCTGGCATTCCTATGACCTGCTGGCGAAGGAATTCGGCCTATGAGCCCATGGGAATTTTGGATCGACCGCGGGGGTACCTTCACCGACATCGTGGCTCGGCGCCCCGATGGTTCCATCAAGACGCACAAGCTGCTTTCGGAGAATCCCGAGCGCTACCCGGATGCGGCGTTGCAAGGCATTCGAGACCTGCTCGGAGCCGAGGGGCCCATCCCGCCCGAAGCTTTGAGCGCGGTGAAGATGGGCACCACGGTGGCGACCAACGCGTTGCTAGAGCGAAAAGGCGATCCCACCGTGCTGGTCATCACCAGGGGTTTTCGCGATGCATTGCGAATCGGCTACCAGGCCAGGCCCAAGTTGTTCGCTCGCAAAATCGTTCTGCCGGAAATGCTTTACAGCCAGGTCGTGGAGATCGAAGAGAGGGTGGGCGCGCGCGGAGAAATATTGTTGCCACTCAATGAGGCCCAAGCACGCCGGGTGCTTGCGCAGGCCTACGGCACGGGAGTGCGCGTATGTGCCATCGCTTTCATGCACGGCTATCGTTTTTCCGCTCACGAGCAGCGCGTCGCGGAGCTGGCGCGTGAAGCCGGTTTCACCCATATCAGCGTTTCCCATGAAGTCAGCCCGCTCATGAAGCTGGTGAGCCGGGGCGACACCACCGTGGTGGATGCCTACGTGTCGCCGCTCTTGCGGCGTTACGTGGACCAAGTCGCCTCGCAGCTAAGCGGTGTGAACCTCATGTTCATGCAGTCCAACGGGGGATTGGCGCAGGCGGGGAGATTTCAAGGAAAAGATAGCCTGCTGTCCGGGCCGGCGGGCGGTGTAGTCGGGGCGAAGGCAATTGCGCAACAAGCGGGATTCGAGCGATTCGTCGCCTTCGACATGGGTGGCACTTCCACCGATGTGACACATTACGCTGGGGAACTGGAGCGAACTTTCGATAACGTGGTCGCGGGCGCGCGCATGCGCGCACCGATGATGTTGATTCATACGGTCGCCGCTGGCGGAGGCTCCTTATTGCGATTCGACGGCATGCGTTACCGGGTGGGGCCGGAATCGGCGGGCGCCAATCCTGGGCCTGCTGCCTACCGCCGGGGCGGGCCGCTCACAGTGACGGACGCCAACGTTCTGGTGGGACGCATACAGGCGGACTTCTTTCCAAAGGTATTCGGTGCTTCGGGCCGCGAGGCCCTTGACCGCGACGCCGTGCGGCAACGATTCGCGGAACTGGCGCCTACCTCCGGCGCGGGTGGCATTACGCCGGCGCAAGCGGTGGATGTGGCGGAGGGTTTCTTGAAGGTAGCGGTGGAGAACATCGCCAACGCCATCAAACAGATCTCCGTGCAGCGCGGCTTTGACGTCACGCGCTACGCGCTGGTGAGTTTCGGCGGCGCGGGCGGCCAAGTGGCATGCCGCGTAGCGGACACCTTGGGCATGCCATCCATCCTAGTGCATCCCTTGGCTGGCGTGCTCTCCGCCTACGGCATTGGATTGGCCGATGTGCGTGTCATGCGCGAACAAGCAGCCGAGCTTCCCCTGTGCGAGGACAACATGGAAAGGATCGGTGCCATGCTGGCCCAACTCGAAAGCTCGGCCCGTACGGAGTTGCTGGCGCAAGGAGTGCAGGAGGGCAACATTTTCGTCCACCGCCGCCTACATCTCAAGTACGAAGGCACGGACGTGCCCCTGCAAGTCAACGAGGGGGATCTTCCTAGTGTGATGTCGCGCTACGAGCGCGGTTACCAGGAGCGCTACGGATTCACCATGGCGGACAAAGCCGTCATCGTCGAAGCCTTATCGGCCGAGGCGGTGGGTGCGGGGTCGCAGGCCGCCACCATGCCGGCCCCGAACGGGGACGGCCAGCCACGCACGCTCGTACCCTTGCACGCCAATGGCGCCTGGCGGCAGGCGCCATTGTTCGTGTGGAATGATCTCAAGGTAGGCCAATGCCTGCACGGTCCCGCCATCGTCGTGGACGAATGCGCCACCACGGTGATCGACCCTGGCTGGAGGGGCGAGATCAGCGCGCGTGGCGACATGGTTCTGCGGCGCTCGGTTCCCATTAGGCGCGAGCACGCCGCCGGCACTCAGGCCGATCCGGTGATGCTGGAAATCTTCAACAACCGCTTCATGGCCATCGCCGAACAGATGGGCGTGGCGCTCGCCAACACTGCGTACTCGGTGAACATCAAGGAGCGCTTGGATTTTTCCTGCGCGCTGTTCGACCAGGATGGCGGGTTGGTCGCCAACGCGCCCCACATCCCCGTGCATCTTGGTTCCATGGGTGATAGCGTACTCGCGGTCAAAGCGAGCAAGCACGCATTGCGGCCGGGCAACGTGTGGGTGATCAACGCGCCTTACCACGGCGGGACGCATTTGCCCGATGTCACCGTGGTGGCCCCAGTTTTCGACGAAACAGGGGACAACTTACTGTTCTTCGTGGCGGCGCGCGGCCATCACGCGGACATCGGAGGCATCACGCCCGGCTCCATGCCGCCCAACAGCAAGAGCGTGGAAGAGGAGGGCGTGTTATTCGACGATGAATTGCTGGTCGAGAACGGCCGCTTCCGAGAACCGGAGATTCGCGCCGTGCTCGCCAGTGGCAAGTATCCCGCGCGCAATCCCAGCCAGAACATCGCCGACCTCAAGGCCAAGATCGCCTCTTGCGAAAAGGGCATTCAGGAAGTGAGGAAAATGATCTCGGAATTTGGCCTGGATGTGGTGCAGGCCTACATGCATCACGTGCAACACAATGCGGAAGAACAGGTGCGCCGGCTCCTCACCGTATTGAAGGACGGGTGCTTCGAGTACGAAATGGACAACGGTGCCAGGATCGTCGTGGCCATTCGTGTCAATCGCGCGGATCGCAGCGCCATTATCGATTTCACCGGCACCTCCGCGCAGCAGGCCAGCAATTTCAACGCGCCCTCATCGGTGTGCAAGGCGGCGGTGATTTATGTCTTTCGCACCTTGATCGACGAGGACATTCCGCTCAATGCCGGCTGTTTGAAGCCCCTGCAACTCATCATCCCCGAGGGTTCCATGTTGAAGCCCCGCTATCCCGCGGCCGTGGTGGCGGGCAATGTCGAGACCTCGCAGGCGATGGTGGATGCGCTCTACGGCGCGCTTGGGGTCCAAGCAGCGGCGCAAGGCACGATGAACAACTTCACCTGGGGCAATGCCCGCCATCAGAACTACGAGACCATTTGCGGGGGCAGCGGCGCGGGTCCGGATTACGATGGCACCAGCGCCGTGCACACCCATATGACCAACACCCGGCTCACGGATCCGGAGGTGCTGGAATGGCGCTTTCCCGTGGTGCTGGAGAGCTTTGAAATTCGTCGTGGCAGCGGCGGTGCGGGTAAGCACCGGGGGGGCGATGGCACATCGCGCCGCATGCGATTCCTGGAAGACATGACCGCGGCCATCCTCGCCAATCACCGGCGCGTGCCGCCTTTCGGTCTGGAAGGTGGCGAGCCGGGCGCCCGCGGGCGCAATTGGGTGGAGCGCACCGATGGCAGCACCGAGGAGTTCGGGGCCCAGCATGAGATCGAAGTGCATGCGGGCGATGTCTTTGTCCTTCACACGCCCGCGGGGGGCGGTTTTGGGAAGGTAGAATAACGCCACCATCATCAAGCATCCGTTAGAGGATTTCATGGCTGACAATTGGCGTTCCAAATTCATCACCCAGGGCGTGGCCCGTTCCCCCAACCGCGCCATGCTGCGCGCCGTGGGATTCGGCGACAACGACTTCCAAAAACCCATCGTGGGCGTGGCCAACGGGCACTCGAACATGAATCCGTGCAATTCCGGCATTCAGCCCCTGGTGGATCGCGCCATGGCGGCGCTCAAGGACGCTGGCGCCATGCCGCAAGTCTTCGGCGTGCCTACCGTCACCGATGGCATCGGCATGGGGACGGAAGGGATGAAATATTCCCTCGTATCCCGCGAAGTGATCGCGGACGCCATCGAAACTTCCGTCAACGGACAGATGATGGACGGCGTGCTGGTGGTGGGCGCCTGCGACAAGAACATGCCCGGCGGCATGATGGCCATGGCGCGCATCAACGTGCCGGCCATCTACGTCTACGGCGGCACCATCAAGCCTGGAACCTGGAAGGGCCAAGCGCTCACCATCGCCAGTGCCTTCGAGGCGGTGGGGGCTTTTAGCAGCGGCAGGATGTCCCAGGAAGATTTCGACGGCGTGGAACGCAACGCCTGTCCCTCCGTGGGGGCGTGCGGCGGGATGTTTACCGCCAACACCATGTCGTCTTCCTTCGAGGCGCTCGGCATGAGCCTGCTGGGCTCGTCCCAAATGGCGGCTCCCGATGCGGAGAAGGCCGATTCCGCCGCGCAATCGGCGAGGGTGCTGGTCAATGCCATCAAGAACAACATTCGCCCGCGCGACATCATCACGCGCAAATCCATCGAGAACGTCGTCTCCCTGGTGATGGCCACCGGCGGTTCGACTAACGCCGTGCTGCACTACCTCGCCATCGCCTCGGCGGCGGGGGTGGAGTGGACGATCGATGACTTCGAGCGCATTCGCAAGAAGACGCCGGTCTTTTGCGATCTGAAGCCCTCCGGCAAATACGTGGCGGTGGATCTGCACATGGCCGGCGGTATTCCGCAAGTACTCAAGATGCTGCTCAATCACGGCCTGCTGCATGGGGATTGCCTCACCATCACCGGCAAGACCATGGCGGAGGAACTGGCCAACGTTCCCGGTGAGCCGCGCAAGGACCAGGACGTCATACGGCCGATCGGCAGACCGCTCTACGAGCAAGGCCACTTGGCTATTCTCAAGGGCAACCTCGCACCGGAAGGCTGCGTGGCCAAGATCACCGGATTGAAGAACCCTTCCATCACAGGCCCGGCGCGTGTGTTCAACTCCGAGAACGAGATCATGGAAGCCATCATGGCCAAGAAGATCAAGGCCGGTGACGTGGTGGTGATTCGCTACGAGGGACCCAAGGGCGGGCCCGGCATGCAGGAAATGCTGGCACCGACCTCCGCTTTGATCGGCCAAGGCCTGGGGGATACCGTGGGCTTGCTGACCGATGGCCGCTTCTCCGGCGCGACCTGGGGCATGGTAGTGGGCCACGTGGCGCCGGAGGCCTTTGTGGGCGGCCCCATCGCCTTGGTGCAGGAGGGGGACTCCATCACCATCGATGCGCACAAGCTTCTCATACAACTCAACGTCTCCGAGTCCGAACTCGCGAAGCGCCGCGCGCAGTGGAAGCAGCCCGAGCCGCGCTACAAGGAAGGCTTGATGGCCAAGTACGTGAAGCTCGTATCCACGGCGAGCAAGGGTGCGGTGACGGACAAGTAGTTCGGGCAAATCGTGCAAATACTCCGGCTCGCCTTGCTTGCTGGAGTATTGCTGCATGCTGTTCCTGTCATCGCGGATCGCGGCGTCTATCAGATCGGCGTGACACGCTCGAACGGGAGCCGCACCATTGGCTCCGCGGTTCAACTGGCGCCGGGCAAGCTCGTGGCGAATTGCCACACCGTTCGCGACGCCAGCCAAATCGTCGTTCTACATCCCCGGCGCCAGTTTCTGGCCAAGCTCGACCGCGCGGATTTTCTGCATGACCTGTGTCTGCTACGCGCGCCTATTTTCAGCGGCAGCCGGCCCGAGCGGGTGGCTTCGGCGAATTTGGTGCTGGGCCAAGTGGTCATTGCGCATGGCTTTGGCTCTGGTTTCGGTATGAGCGCCGCCCGCGGAATCATTACCGGCTTGCACCCGTACGATGAGGGGCTGGTCTTGCGCATCTCGGCGCGTTTTCCGGGAGGTGCCAGCGGTGGCGGACTGTTCGATGAGGAAGGGCGCTTGATCGGCATTCTCACCTTCCGTGCGCGCGACGAAGATCTGAACTACGCGCTGCCGGTGGAATGGGTAAACCGGCTGCTGGATGACCCGCCGGCGGAAATCATCAATACCCTTGCCTTTTGGGAGGATGGCGCCCCCGCGCAGCCGGCATTTCTGCGTGCCGCGCGCATGGAGTCCGAGCAAAGATGGGCGGACTTGTTCGCCCTGGCGCAAGATTGGGCCGCGGCCCAAGAGCACGAGGACGAAGCTTGGATCGCATTAGGCCGTGCCCGCATGGGCCTTGGCCAGAGCGATGAAGCCGTGGTGGCTCTGCGGCGGGCCTTGGCGCTTGAGCCACGCAGTGGAAGGGCTTGGTACTGGCTCGCGAGCACCTACCACGTCCTGGGTTTGGCACAGTCCTTGGCCGAAGCGGCGAAGAAGCTCGCCGAGGCGGACTCCCAATTGGCGGAACGGTTGCAACGCCAGATACTGGAAAAATCGGCGCAACCTCGCGAATGACCTACGGAATCGAGCGCTAACAGGCGTCTCCTGGGCACTCGTACTTGTAATACTGCCGGTTGAGATAGGTCGTGACCGCATCGATGTCCTGCTTCTCCCACCTCAATCGTTCCACACCGCTCCAATGCTTGACCCAGGTGCGTACGTCTTCGAAGGTGCGCGCCTTGGGGCGGGAGCGCTTGTGCAAGCTGTACGTATGGCAAGCCCCGCAGTGCAGTTCGTAAAGAGCCTGGCCTCGCTGCGAGATGCTCTGAGCGTTGCCAGACGGAACGGCGAATCCGAATACGAGTGTGGCAGCCACAAGACGCAATGTATGCATGGACGGCTCCTTCTCATGTGATCTCACGTTAACTCCCGTGCTTTGAGGCGTCTTGATCTTGGTCAATAAATGGAATGTTGCGGAGGTGGCACGTTGCTTCAAGCATCGCGGGAGCGCGAAGCGGCGTTGCGTGAGAGCAGGAGCGCGCGCAATGCGATCTGGAACTGGTCGACGTGCGGGTCTTGGATCATTTCGTCGTGGGTGGTTCGGGAATCCTGTCCTTCGCCGAGCGCGGTTTGTTGTAGCGCTGTTTGGCGCAAGACGTGGCGCAAATCTATTGAGGGGCGGCCCTGTTCCGTGCTATAAAGCGCCCCTTTCCAACGTACATTGCGCACTCAAGGCAACCATGGCACGAGTATGTGAAGTCACCGGCAAGAGGCCGGTTAAAGGGAACAATGTTTCCCACGCCAATAACCGGACGCGCCGGCAATTTCTCCCCAATCTCCAGTCCCGCCGTTTTTGGCTGGAGGACGAAAAGCGCTGGATTCGCCTGCGTGTGTCGCGCGCGGGCTTGCGAACCATCGACAAGAAGGGCCTCGGCGTGGTGCTGGCGGAAATTCGCGCACGTGGCGAAATGGCTTAAGGAGCGGGAAGATGCGTGAAAAGATTAAGCTGGAGTCCTCCGCCGGTACCGGGCACTTTTACACCACCACCAAGAACAAGCGCACCAAGCCCGAGAAGATGGAGATGAAAAAGTACGATCCCGTTGCTCGCAAGCACGTGAACTACAAAGAGACCAAGCTGAAGTGAGCTTCGGCCCCAACAAAAAAGCCCGCGAAAGAGGGCTTTTTTGTTGAATGCGGCGGGAAAAACTAGGCGGTTGCGTAACCGCGCAATTGCGTTGAAAACTCCCGTAGCTGCGATATGCCGCTACGTTCGGCGCGGCGGCACCAGTCCTCGAGTAAATGCAGCAATTGCTCTTTCGAGGCCGTGGAGCGCTTCCAAACCCCAGTCAATTCCTGCCCCATGGTGTAGATGGTCTCCAGCATTTTGCTGGTCTTGAGCACCTCATCCAGCTTGGCCTTTTCGTTGGTGGTCAAGGCGGCTGGATCGCGATGCAACCACTTGCGGAAAAGGCTTGTGTCGATGGCGAGACCGCGATCCTTCAGTTTCCCAATTTCCATGGCGCACGCATGCTTCAAGGTATTGGCGAAGCGCGCCGCCACATCGTAACGATGGGTGATCACCGCTTGCAGGGTGTGGAGGTCACAGCTCGGCTTGGGCAGTTGGATGCGCATCGAGGGCGCGACCTTCTTGATCTGTGCGAGACCTAAAATTTCCAGTACACAGATATAAAACCAACCAATGTCGAACTCGTACCACTTGTTCGACAGCCGCGCCGATGACGCATAGGCATGATGGTTGTTATGCAGCTCTTCGCCGCCTATCAAGATTCCGAAGGGCACGATGTTGGTGCTGGCATCCTCGGTCTGGAAATTACGGTACCCGTTGAAATGACCTATACCGTTGATGACTCCTGCCGCCGTAACGGGAATCCACAACATCTGTACTGCCCAGAGGGTGAGTCCAATCGGACCAAACAGCACGATGTCGATGACGGCCATCAGGGCGATCCCCTTTGCGGAATGTTTGCTGTACACATTGCGCTCGATCCAGTCATCGGGCGTACCGTGCCCGTACTTCGCCAATAGCTCTTTGTCCTTGGATGCGGCGCGGTAGAGTTCCGAGCCTTCCAGAAGCACCTTACGGATGCCATACACCTGCGGGCTGTGGGGATCCTCCGGGGTTTCGCACTTCGCGTGGTGTTTGCGGTGAATGCTGACCCATTCCTTGGTGACCATGCCCGTGGTAATCCAGAGCCAAAAGCGGAAAAAGTGGCTGACCGCGGGATGCAGATCCAGGCCACGGTGAGCCTGGTGGCGGTGCAAGTAGATGGTGACGCAGGCAATGGTGATGTGCGTCAACACTAAGGCCAATACGACATATCCCCACCAAGGTAGGGAGATAGCGCCGGACAGAAAGGTGAGCATGAGATCCATTGGGGAGTGGGATTGCAGGAATACAAATTGAAGGGGGAATCGCGCGCATTGTACCTAAATCCCAGAATGCGGGGCGAAACGCACGCCAGGAACACCTTGGCCCCCCTCACGTGGTGCAAACTGTATTCAGGTTACGGTTCGAACATTGGAAACTGAAGGCGCGCCTTGCGGGCCGCCAAGAGGCTTAGTATTTTGTAAAAGGCGAATTTCGCGTTGCGGATAGGGGATTTCGATCCCCTCGCGCTGAAATACCTTCCAGATTTCACGGTTGATATCCGACTGAACATTGGCCTTCCCGCTTTCCGGATCCGAAATCCAGACGTAGAGCTCCATATCAATGCCGCTATCGCCAAACCTGTTAAGTAACGCCATGGGTTCGGGCTCGGCCAGCACGCGCGGGTGCGCTTTTGCAATATCGAGCAGTAGCGCCAAGACATGCTCCACATCGCTGCGGTAGCTCACTTGCACCGCTATGTCCACGCGTACTCTGCGGTCGGAATACGAGTGATTGATCACCACGGAGGTAATGACCGTTTCGTTCGGAACGATGGCTTCGGTGCCATCCAAGCCTCGCACGACCACGTAGCGAGAGCCCACGTGCGTGACTTGTCCGTAGTAGTTGTCAATGGTGACCAGCGCGCCTGGACTGATGGACCTGTCTAACAAGATGGTAAAGCCGCTCACGTAGTTGCTGGCGATTTTTTGAAGACCGAAACCGATCCCCACCCCCAAGGCGCCGCCAAACACCGATAGCACCGTCACATCTATCCCTAAGGCGGGAAGTGCAATGAGTACTGCTACAACCATGAGCACCACGCGCACCAGGCGAGAGATGACCACGCGCACGTTGAGATCAACGGTCGCGGCGCTCATCAAACGGCTCTCGATGAGACGCCCAATCCACATCCCCAGAACCGCGGCCACCGCCACCACGATGGGCGCTTGCACGATCGTGAGAAGAGAAATGTGCTTGCCAGACATCTTGAAGCCAACTCTGTCGAGGGCTGTCGTGATTTCGGGTAAAACGCCCGTAATGTAGAGAGCGACCCCGATCCAAACCGCCCAGGCGAGCGCCCGTTCAGAAAGTGCTAGCCACTGCGACGCGTCAAATGCCGTGCGTAGCAAATAAATGAGCGCGCGTATGAGAACGAGCGACGCCAAGAGCGGAATCGCCAGATTGAGGAGCGCGACGCTCATGCCGAGGTGAGGGAGTGCGAAACGAGCCACCAACACGCACAACAGCGCGCATGCGGGGAGCAACAAGCGGTGCGCGCCCCCCACCCCGAAGCGGGCGGCGGAGGCGGAAGTCTTGGTGGTGGTGAGCCGAATGCTTAGGTAGCGAGTGAGCAGCCACGCCAGAAGGAGGCTCGCGGCAATGATGCCAAGCTGCCACAGCACTGCCGTTTTTTCCAGCTCGGCGAAGAAAGCGGCAATCAGATTGCGAAAACCCGTGCCCGGTTTCATGCTATGCCTTGGCGTGCTCCATGACTGCCGCGAAGAACCCGTCGGTTTCGTGCATATCGGGCCGCAAACGCAGATAGTCGCCCGTATCGAGATCGATCCCAAGGGGCTTGAGCGCACCGCAGGCATTGACTGCACGAAAGGCAGGGTGGGCCGCGAGGAAAGTTTCAACCACTGCCTGGTTTTCCTCTTGCAGCAGACTGCAAGTGGCGTAGACCAAGCGGCCACCGGGCTTGAGCAGCTTGGCGGCGGAACTCAGAATTTCGGATTGTTTCGTCGTCATCTCGCCAATATCAGCCTGGGTCTGGCGCCACTTGAGGTCTGGATTGCGGCGCACGGTACCTAGCCCGCTACATGGCGCGTCCACGAGGACGCGGTCTACCTTGCCCGCTAGCCGCTTGACGTGGGAATCGTTGGATCCGGCGATGCGTTGCGGAAATACGTTGCTCAAGCCGGAACGCTTCAAGCGCGGACGCAAGTTGCCCAAGCGCTTATCCGAGACATCGAAGGCATACAGCCGGCCTTGGGAATGCATCATGGCCCCCAATGCGAGCGTCTTGCCACCCGCCCCAGCGCAAAAATCCACCACCATGTCTTGCCGGCGAGGCGCCACCAGGAAGGCCAGGAGCTGGCTGCCTTCGTCTTGCACTTCAATGGCTCCGCTTTCGAATAGCGGGTGGCGGTTGATCGCGGGTTTTTGCGTAAGCCGGATTCCGGCGGGGGAATAACGGGCGGGCTCGCACTCGATCCCGTCCGCATGCAGTTTTTCCATGGCTTGTTCGCGAGTCGTCTTGAAGGTGTTCACTCGCAAGTCGAGGGGGGCAGGGCGCTGCAATGCGCGCCCCAGAGACTCCACCTCGGTGGCTGTGAACTGCGCGAGGAGCCGGTCGTAGATCCAGTCCGGAAGATCGAGGCGCACGGCAGGCGGGAGCCCTTCGCGCTGAGCGGCTTTCACTTGCGCCAGCCAAGGCAACTCGTCTTGCTTCGCGAAATGCTCCAGCACACCCAATGGTTGCCCCTCGAGCTTCACCAGGGCGGCGAGCAACATGCGGCGGGGTGTGACCACGCCGCTTAATGATTCCAACCATCGCCGGTGGCGCAGCACGGCATAGACCATGTCCGCGATGAGGCCTCGGTCCCTATGTCCAAGCTGGCGCCGGATGCGAAAGAAATTTCCCAGCACCGCGTCCGCAGGTTGGGCGAAGTCCAGCACTTCTTGCAAAGCGGCGGTGGTGGCGAGCAAGAGCCCGGGAGTCCAGCGGGCGGACACCTTAGGGATTCGCGGAGGGACTCAAATGCGTCACGATGGAGTCGACGGTGGTATCGTCGTCGGTGAATAGAATTCGCACGGGGAGATAATGGTTTTGAGCCGCTAGCCAGAATTCGAATCCGCGCTTGTCGCCGGGATCGAGAATTTTTTTGATGTGTACCGTATCCAGTTCGCCGATGGCGGTCTTGAGTTTTTGCTTGCCCACGATGGCGTAACGGTATTCGGAGAGCTTGCGCCCGTCGGTGAGCGCGACCTTGCCCTCCTTGCCATCGGGCGGATCGAAGGCAAAACTCCAAGCAAACGAGGATTGGTCGAAGGCGTGGTCGGGCATTGGAAGAGTTTGCGGCCCGCTACCGCTGTCAAGGGTAATTTGCTTCGTTTCCCAGTCAAAGCGCGCGGTCTTCTTCGGCTTCTTCGAGCGTTCTTCGAGAAAACTGCCCGCTCGCAATCCCGTCTTCGTAATGGTGCCGCGGGCTTCCCGGTGAATCGTGAGCTTATGCAACATGGCCGCCATTCCAACGGTCTTGGTGTGAGAGACGATGCTGAATTGCTTACCATCGTGCTCGAACTTGTCTTGCGCCTGTCCGATGGTCATGCCATTCCATGAAACTTTGTACTGTATTTCCACACGGTTGGGCAGGTTCGACGCGAATCCGAACGCCGGGAGCATTACGATCGAAATGAGAAAGACAAGCCGTGTCATGAGCAAGCCGGAGAAGTGAGTACATGGTCGCTCGCCGCTACGCGGGCTACGCGCACACGCCGGCCTTCGAGCTGAATTCGGTCTTCGAGCAACCACCGCACAGCCGCGGGAAGAATGCGATGTTCTTGCACGAGCACGCGCGCGGCGAGGCTGGCGGGCGTATCGTCGTCGCGCACCGGCACTGCCGCCTGCGCGATGATGGGGCCGCCATCGAGCGCGGAGGTGACGAAATGCACGGTACAGCCGTGAACCTTGACGCCTTCTTCGAGGGCGCGTTGGTGGGTGTTGGTTCCAGGAAACGCGGGCAACAGGGAAGGGTGGATGTTGATCAGGCGGTCTTGAAATGCGTGCACAAAGCGCTCAGTCAGTATGCGCATGAAGCCCGCGAGTACGATCAAATCCGGCCGGTAGGGTTCGATATGTTGCATGAGGGCTAGATCGAAGGATTCGCGCGATGCATGACTTCGGTGATCGGCCACCGCCGTGGGGATGCAGCGGGACCGTGCCGTGACCAACCCTTGGGCGTCTGGCCTATTGGAGATAACCGCGGCAATCCGTGCATTCAATTCCGAATCGATGAGCGCTTCCATGTTGCTGCCCCGGCCTGAAATCAGGATGACGATGCTTTTCATCGCACGATGGCTGCCTGCCCGCCTTGGGGGCGCGCGCGAATTTCACCGATGCGATAGACGGTTTCACCCGCCGCCGCTAAAAAATGCATCGCGGCCTGTGCCTCGCTTGGGCTTACCACCATCACCATTCCGATCCCGCAGTTGAATACGCGATGCATTTCCCCGTCCGCAACACCTCCTGCCTCTTGCAACCAGCGAAACAATGCTGGGCGCGGCCAGCAGCCGCGGTCCATCACCGCCTGATGATCCTCGGAAAGAATGCGTGGCACATTCTCCAATAGTCCGCCACCGGTGATGTGGGCGAGGCCCTTGATATCGGTCGCGCCCATCAGGCTGAGCAAAGGCTTCACGTAAATTCGAGTAGGCGCCATTAACCAGTCTTTTAACGGGCGCCCCTCTAAAGCCGTGGATAGATCCGTCTTGGAGCGCTCTAGTATTTTTCGGATTAGCGAGTAACCGTTGGAATGAGCGCCGCTGCTCGCGAGTCCTAACAGAATATCTCCCACCGCGATACGGCTGCCGTCGATGATGCGGTCGCGCTCCACCGCTCCCACGGCGAAACCCGCCAGATCATACTCGCCCGCGCCGTACATTCCCGGCATTTCCGCGGTTTCTCCGCCAATCAAGGCGCAACCCGCTTGCTCGCATCCGCGCGCGATGCCACCGATGACCTGCGCGGCGGTGTTCACATCGAGCTTGCCGCAAGCGAAATAATCCAGGAAGAATAGAGGCTCCGCGCCTTGCACCAGGATATCGTTGACGCTCATCGCCACCAGATCGATGCCTATGGTGTCGTGCCGATCGAGGGCGAAGGCGAGCTTGAGCTTGGTCCCGACGCCGTCGGTTCCGGAGACCAGGACGGGGTTGCGGTAGCGCTTGGGCACCTCGAATAGCGCACCAAATCCGCCGATTCCCGCCAGAACGCCCTCGCGCAGGGTCTTGCGTGCCAGGGGCTTGATCCGCTCCACCAAGCTGTCACCGGCATCGATATCCACACCGGAGTCGCGATAGGAAAGGCCGGAGTCTTGTGAGGAAGCCATGGATTAGAAGGGATATTTTGGAGAAATGAGGTGTGCGGATCAGGGCGCGATGGATGCTCCCCGCCGAATGTACGCTACCATTGCACACCCACGCGTGCCAGGGCTGTACTCTTTTCGCGGGATGCACCGATACCGGCGGCGCGGATTCTAATGGATATGGATACTACTCGGCCGAAATCGATTCGCTATCTCGCCTATGCGGCGGCTGTCCTCACGATGGCTTGGCTGGTCCACCTTCTGGCGCCCATCTTGGCTCCCTTCGTCGCTGCGGCAATCCTGGCCTATATCTGTACTCCCATGGTGGATTACCTTCAACGCCGAAAGCTGCCCAGATCGTTGGCCGTGGTGGTGGTGATGACCTGTGTCGTATTGGCGATCGTGATTTTGGTGCCGCTCGTCATCGATCAAACGGCGATATTGTCCGCTAAAGTTCCGGCCTTACTCGATTGGTTGCGCCACACCGCCTTGCCCTGGATCACCGAGCGCACCGGCCTTGAACCGGGAGAGGGATGGATGAAATTGAAGGAGGCCCTGGCCAAGAACTTCCAGTCCGCCGCCCACCTACTGGCAACCCTGTTACCAACTTTAGGCGCCAGCGGCCTGGCCTTGCTCAGTTTTACCGGCATGCTGGTCTTGCTTCCCATCGCATTGTTCTTCTTTCTGCGGGACTGGCACCGTTTCACGGGTCATCTCGCTGGATTGATACCTCGCCGCCTTCTTCCCGATATTAGCAGTATTGTCCGAGAAATCGATTCGGTTTTAGGCGAGTTCTTGAGGGGCCAGTTGTCGGTGATGGTGGCATTGAGCGTGATCTACGGTCTTGGCTTGTGGATCGTTGGCGTGGATGGTGCGCTTTCCATTGGAGTTCTGGCCGGCACGCTCAGTTTTGTGCCCTACTTGGGCTTTGCCACCGGAGCGCTCCTGGGCACTTTCGCTGCCATCACTCAGTTCCAGACCTTGGGAGGTGTCGCGGGGGTTTGGGCAGTGTTCGTGGCGGGCCAGCTACTGGAGTCCTACGTATTGACTCCAAAGCTGGTGGGCGACCGAATCGGGCTACACCCGCTTGGCGTAGTCTTCGCCATCATGGCTTTCGGCCATTTGCTAGGATTCGTTGGCGTACTCTTGGCCATACCCTTTGCCGCATCCTTCTTGGTATTGATGCGCTTCTTCTTGCGCAGATACAAGGCAGGCAGCTTGTATCAGGACTGATGGACCAACTGATTCTCGAACTCTCGGTCGCGCCTGAACCCACTCTCGAGAACTTTGTCGTGGGCCGCAATACCGAGGCGGTGCAGGCGCTACGTGCCTTGGCAAGCGGGGAAGCCTGCTCTCGCGTGATCTACTTATGGGGAGAGTCTGGTTGCGGACGGTCCCATCTGCTCAAGGCTACCCTGAGCGCATCGAGGACGGCCGCGCTCACGGTGGTGGACGGTATAGAGACCTTAACCCGTGCGCAAGCGGAGGCCTTATTCCCCGTGGCACGAGATGCCTTGGCGGGTACGGGATTTTTGCTGGCAAGCGGAGATCTCCCTCCTGCTTCGCTGGAATTGCGCGAGGATTTGCGCAGCCGTTTGGGCGCCGGATTGGTGTACCGGCTGTGGCCGCTTTCCGATGGCGAGAAACTCGCCGCCTTGCGCGCGCGCGCACACCATCTTGGTTTTGAACTCCCGCCGGATGCCGGGACCTATCTGCTCCGGCACTGTCCGCGCGACATGGCCGCCTTGTTGAGCACGCTCGATGCTCTGGATCGCTTATCGGTGAAGTTACAGCGCTCTATCACTCTCCCTCTCCTGAGGCAATGCCTGGATGAACATAGATGGCCGGCAATTCAGTGACTTGCGATATACTCTCGGGGTTATCCTCGCACTCCGAGGCATGGGCAAGCCCGCCAGGCTGATTCGTACCTTTCCCTCGCACTGACAATACATGCGGCTTGCATTGTTCGACCTCGACAATACGCTTCTGGCTGGAGATAGCGATTTCGAATGGGCGCAATTCCTAATGGACCAGAGGGTCGTGGACCGTGAGGTCTACGAGGCCCGCAACCAGAAGTTTTACGATCAATACAAGGCGGGGACGCTTGATATCCGCGAATTTCTCGATTTTCAGCTTCTACCCTTATCCCGCCACTCCACCGAACAACTCCAACTATGGCATGCGGAATTCATGGAATCCCGCATCAAGCCAATGATTACTCAAAAGGCGCGCGACTTGGTGGAAGGGCACAAGAATGACGCTCGCGTGATCATCACGGCCACCAACAGCTTCGTGACAGGCCCCATCGCGCGCGAGTTCGGTATCGAATATCTTATCGCCACGGAACCCGAGCAGCAAAACGGGAGTTTTACCGGTCAAGTTCAGGGGACGCCTTCCTTCCGGGAGGGTAAGATCACGCGCTTGAACGCTTGGCTGGCCGAGATGGAGTTGGCCTGGGAGTCCTTCTCCGAGACTTGGTTTTACAGCGACTCGCTTAACGATTTGCCTCTGCTTTGCAAAGTCAGTCACCCCGTTGCGGTGGATCCCGACGAGACGTTGAAGGATCACGCCATCGAGCACGACTGGATGATTATTTCCCTACGCTAACCGAAATGGATTACCCGTTGCATCTGGTATCGATTATTCAATGCTGAAGAAGTTTTTGGACCGGGTACGTTCCATTGGGAGCAAACGCGGCCATGGCCCGCGTACCATCGAAGTTTCCGAGCATGGATTAACCCGCGATCGCATCAGTTCCGGGGCGCGCAAAACCATCCTTGGCCTTCAGGAAAAAGGCTATAAAGCCTATGTCGTGGGAGGGGCCGTGCGTGATCTGCTGGCCTCGTTGGTGCCCAAGGATTTCGACATCGCCACCGGCGCCACGCCCGAGCAAGTGAAAAGCGTGTTTCGCCGGGCGCGCATCATCGGCCGGCGGTTTCGTTTGGTGCATGTGCCCTTCGGCGATGACATCGTGGAGGTTTCCACTTTTCGTGGCAGCGGCAACGGGGGAGATGAATCCCAAGTGCACGATGAACACGGGCGCATCGTACGCGACAATGTTTTCGGCTCCCAGGAAGAGGATTCCCTACGCCGGGACTTTACGGTCAACGCGCTGTTCTACGATCCGTCCACCGAGCAAATTATCGATTACTGCAATGGATATTCGGACGTCAAGTCGCGCACCATCCGCATGATCGGGGTGCCCGAGGAGCGTTACCGGGAAGATCCTGTCCGGATGCTTCGCGCCGTTCGCATGGCGGCGAAGCTCGATGGCAATATCGAACCGGGCACCAAGGCGCCCATTCGCGCGATGGCGGGGCTCATGTCCCATGTTCCGCCATCCCGTGTGTTCGAAGAGATGCTGAAATTGCTATTGTCCGGCCACGCAAAATCGTCCCTGGAAAAGTTGCGCGCGGAAGGTTTACTGCACGGCCTTCTTCCAATGATCGACCTGATTCTCGCGCAGCCCTTGGGTGAACGTTTCCTCATGTTGGTGCTGGAGAAAACCGATGGGCGGGTGCTAGACGATAAGTCCGTGTCCCCCGGTTTCCTTTTCGCCGCGCTGCTATGGCCTGAAGTGCTCGGAGCGTGGCGTAAAGACGTGGCGGGCGGGGCGAGGGAGATCCCCGCTTTGCACGAGGCCATGGATTCCATCATTCATGCGCAGGTGGAAAAGCTCGCCATCCCGAGGCGCTTCACCACGGATATGAAGGACTTGTGGATGTTGCAGGCGCGCTTCGAGCATCGTGCGGGCCGGCGTCCCTATCGCTTGCTTGAGCATCCGCGTTACCGGGCAGGCTACGATTTCTTGCTATTGCGCTGCGAGGCCGGTGAAGCCAACCAGGAACTTGGGGAATGGTGGACGCGCTTCCAGGATGTCTCGCCCGAGGAGCGCGAAGGCATGCTGTTCATGGACCACGCGCCGCGCAAACGGCGCCGCCGCCGCCCAGCAGGAGAGAAATCGCCAGCCGTTACGCCTTCCACCGTCTAAAAAGGCCAGGAGTGAGCGGGGAGCAAGTGTTTATCGGCTTGGGCGCTAACGTGGGCGATGTCCTGAAAGCGATCCCGCAGGCGATGAAAGAGTTGTCGGAGATTCCCCGCACCCGCCTCCTTGCAAAATCATCCCTTTACCGCACGGCGCCGGTAGGGATCGAGAACCAACCCGATTTCGTGAACGCCGTGGCGAAACTTTGCACGGGCCTGTCCGCCAAGGAATTGCTGGGTCAATTGCATGTCATGGAGCGGCGCCACGGTAGAGTCCGCCGCGAAAAGAACGGCCCGCGCACGCTCGATTTGGACTTGCTGATGTACGACGATTTGGTATCTAGTGACTCGAGCATGATCATTCCGCATCCTCGCATGCATGAACGTGCTTTTGTGTTGCTTCCCTTGAGCGAGATCGCACCCGAGATCGTGATCCCCGGCCACGGGCCTATCGGCGAACTGCTTTCGCGGCTACCGATTCAAGGAGTGACACGACTTCATGCTGCCTGAGCGCTTGCGCTACATCGTGGTCGAAGGCCCCATAGGCGCGGGCAAAACCACCCTGGCGCGCAAACTGGCGGAGTGTTCCGGAGCGGATCTGCTATTGGAAGATCCCGAGAAAAATCCCTTCTTGGGTAGTTTCTACAAGGATCCCGCGCGACACGCCTTGGCCACACAATTGTTCTTTTTGTTTCAGCGAGTCAACCAGGTAAGTGCCCTGAAGCAGCGCGATCTCTTCGAGCAGCGCACCGTGGCGGATTTTCTCTTTGACAAGGATGCCCTCTTTGCTCGGCTCACCCTAGGGGACGCCGAGCTTGGGCTCTATCAACAGATCTTTGCGCATCTCTCGCCCCAGGTACCGCTACCGGACCTGGTGATTTACCTGCAAGCACCCACGGTCACGCTCTTGGAACGAGTTCGCCGCCGGGCGAAGGAGTACGAGAATGCCATTTCCGAGGATTACCTGCGCCGCTTGAGCGAGGCCTATAGCCGCTACTTCCACGAGTACACGGCCGCTCCCCTGCTAATTATTAACAGCACGCGTTTGAATTTTGTTGATCGCCTGGAGGATTTTGATTTACTGTTGCGCCGCATCACCGAAATGCGAGGTCCCAGGGAATTCTTCAATCTGGGGAGTTAGAAGCCCGTTCCAACCGCCTCTAAGGGCGGCTCACGAAAATGGAAGTCATCCATACAGTCCGAGAACTCAGGCAGCGCCTAGCCACCGAGAAACAGGTAGGCTGCGTACCCACCATGGGCAACATTCACGAGGGCCACTTAAGTTTAGTGGGTCTGGCTCGTGAACAAGCTTCTTGCGTCGTGACCACAATCTTCGTCAACCGCCTCCAGTTTGGCCAAGGCGAGGACTTCGACAAGTATCCCCGCACCTTCGAGGACGACTGCGCCAAGCTTGAGGCTAGGGGCAACACGATCGTGTTTGCGCCGGAGGAAAAGGAAATGTATCCCGAGCCGCAAGTCTACTACGTCGATCTGCCCAAAGTTGCCAATATCCTCGAAGGCCGCTTCCGCCGTGGCCATTTTCGTGGCATGGCCACGGTGGTGCTCAAGCTCTTCCACATCGTTCAGCCCCAAGTCGCCGTTTTTGGCAAAAAGGATTACCAGCAACTGGCGATCGTTCGCCACATGACCGACCAGTTTTCCCTACCCATTCGCATCATTCCTGCGGAAACCATACGCGCGGAGGATGGGCTGGCACTGTCCTCGCGCAACCGGTATCTGTCTCTCGAACAAAGGAAAGAGGCCATCCGCCTTCGCCAAGCGATACTTCAGATTAGGGATTCCGTGGCGGCGGGCGACCGGAATTTCGTTGCGATGGAATATGCGGCGGGCGCGCTGCTTGCGCGTCACGGATGGAATGTGGATTACGTCGTGGTCCGAACCCAGCGCGGGCTGTCTCGCCCGGAGCCTCAGCATAAAGACCTGGTTCTACTAGGCGCCGCTAAACTTGGGCAAACGCGGCTGATCGATAATCTTGAAGTCATGGCACCGTAGGATTATGGGTTGCCAGTTTGAATGTAGTGTCGGAAAACTTTACACTCGCCCTTGTCGTTGAATTACAAATGGTTATTAATCAAATAGATAAAATTTTGGAACAGCAATTGCTTTACAGCGGCTGAGCCGATTCATTGAGGATGACCAGGGGGTTGGGCGTCTACTCTATGGAGGGCAAAGACAAAATACAGGAGCCGACAGAAATGAAGAGATCTTTGATTACGGTAGCCGTACTTATGAGCGCAAGCGCGGGCTCGTACGGTGCACCTACGATGTATGACTTGACTAGCTACGGCAGCTCCGCAACGATCAACAATGCGATCTATTTGATTCCGGCTGGCCCCGACAGAAATGTCGTAGGGACTGGGTTTTGGGATCCTTTTCTTCGCCTCCAGGATTCCCCGTCTGTACCTATCCCCGGGGTCGAGCAGGGCTATAACACCTCGGACCGGGGCAGCGTATCCAACAAGGTGCAGTTTGACGAGAAAACCGATCCGAACTTCACGACGGATCTGCTAAGCGATCTTAACTTGGCGCAGCTCCCCAAGGTGACCTACGGCGGGATCGACTACCGAGAGTTCTTGCTGGATATCAACCAGACAAACAGAGCGACCGGCAAGTTCTTGTCCCTGGACCGCCTCGAAATTTTCTTTGGCGCGAATCAGGATACGGCACCCGGACCTGGCCAGGATCCGGGAGGTTTCGAAGGTGATACCACTCAGGATCCCACCGACGACAAGCTGGGGGAGGGGTCGGGTAAATTGTCGTGGATATACTCCATGGACACGGCGGCGATCGATAACTTCGTGAAGCTGAACTACGACAATCAGCAGGGTTCGGGTATGGGCTACGACATGATTTTCCTCATTCCGGATAGCCTATTCGTAACGAGTGCGCTCAACCCTGTGGTATATCTGTACTCGAGATTCGGTGATAACTTCGCCGCGAACGACGGATTCGAGGAATGGGCGTTGAAGACCGGTGGCGGAAATGCGACCTGCCCGCCGGGGAGCACGGATCCAAAGTGTGGCGGCGGCGGAGGAGGAGGCGGCGTACCCGAACCAGGCAGTATCGCGTTGTTGGGTGCAGCGCTCGCAGGATTGATAGCCGTGCGTAGGCGCCGGGTAGCGTAGACCCCGTTACAAGATTCTCGCCAGTGCAAAACCCGCGACCTAGGTTGCGGGTTTTGTTTTTTCTGGCTGGGCAGATTATTCGGTCTACGAAGCGCGACTTGCCGCGCGGATACGCTGGGTTATCTGGGCATGATCATCAAGCATCGTGGCGCAGAGTTCTTGCTAGGCTCCGTACAATACGCTAACCAAGACCATCAACCCGAGACGACCTGCCTATCATGCCGAATCCATTATTAGTCTATTGCCTTATCGTTCCCCTAGGCTTGATCGCGGGCTGCAATGCGGACCCGGAAGGTAAAGTGGACAATGCCAAGAGCCATCTTGCCAAAGGCGCGGTCAAGGCGGCGCAGATCGAACTGAGAAACGTGCTCAAGAGGGAACCCAACAACGCACAAGCGCGCTATCTTTTGGGGGTCGCTTTCAAGGATGCAGGGGATT
>SHXO01000045.1 GCA_009693245.1 Betaproteobacteria bacterium
TCAACAGCCAAAGCCAAACCCACAACCTTAAAACCCCATAAGCGTAGAACCGAATACCCACACCCATGGCAAACCGCTGGTTTGCTTTTCCCCCCTTATGCCGCGCCGAGCAGCTCGGCGGGCTCGCGGGGTTTCGCCGAGGACTGTTCGACGGCCGCGCATGCTTCTCGCGCGGACTAGTTCCGCAGGCGCCGCGAGTCCGGCAGGCAGCGCAGGAGAAAAGCGGCATCAGGGTGCCCTTCTTTTTGGTTACTTTTGCTTGGGCAAGCAAGAAAAAGTAACCTGCCGCCGGGCAGCCCCCGGCTAACAATATCCGATAAAGCTATGCATAACGATATTCACTGACACACGCACGAATCATGTCTTCGTGCGAAAGCGCACATCCGCAATCACAGTCGGCTCAACAAAACTCAAGGAAGTGCAATTCAGGCGTAGCTCTTCTGCGGTAAGGGAGCGCCAGGATAGGTTGGCCGGCCAGATCCTCCGTGGAAATGAGATGTGTTACGTACCTTTTGGTAGCGGTTTAATCCTCGGCGATAATAGCGGTCCTCACAAGGGACCCCTATGACCGATCTTAGCCTTCGCCCCGCCGGCCAAACCCTACCCGCCGGCAAGCAAGTCCGCTTCGTCACCGCCGCCAGCCTCTTCGACGGCCACGACGCCTCCATCAACATCATGCGGCGCATCCTGCAATCCTCGGGCACCGAGGT
Source organism: Betaproteobacteria bacterium (assembly GCA_009693245.1). Classification (NCBI taxonomy): domain Bacteria; kingdom Pseudomonadati; phylum Pseudomonadota; class Betaproteobacteria; species Betaproteobacteria bacterium. The sequence goes on from SHXO01000045.1 coordinate 711, forward strand.
GATTCATCTAGGCCACAACCGCTCGGTGGAAGAAGTGGTGACCGCCGCCTTGCATGAGGACGTGCACGGCATCGCCATCAGCTCCTACCAAGGCGGGCACGTGGAGTACTTCAAGTACGCGATCGATTTGCTCAAGGAGCGCGGAGGCGAGAACATCAAGGTGTTTGGCGGCGGGGGCGGGGTGATCGCCGCCTCGGAAATCGCCGAGCTTCACGCCTACGGAGTGGCGCGTATCTACACGCCCGAAGATGGCGCGAAACTGGGCTTGGCCGGGATGATCCAGGACATGCTGGACCGGGCCCAGGACGACCTTGCCTCCAAGGTGCCCGCGGATCTTCGCGCGATGCTCGAAGGCGGCGGGCGTGCGCTGGCGCGCATCATCACCGCCCTGGAGGCCGGTGCATTGCAAGAGCCATTACGCCAGGAGATTCTCGCCCAGGCGTCGTCCAAGACCACCGTTCCCGTGTTGGGCGTGACCGGCACGGGCGGATCGGGCAAATCCTCCCTCACCGACGAATTGATCCGGCGCTTCCGGCTTGACCGGGGAGACGATCTGAAGATCGCCATCATCGCGGTGGACCCCACGCGGCGCAAGACTGGCGGCGCGCTGCTGGGCGACCGCATACGCATGAATGCCATCAACGGCGGCAATATCTTCATGCGCTCGCTCGCCACCCGTAGCGGGGGCAGCGAGATCGCGCCTTGTCTTCCGGAGGTCATCGCGGCATGCAAGTGCGCGGGGTTCGATCTCATCATCGTCGAAACCTCCGGTATCGGCCAGGGCGACGCGGCAATCGTGCCGCACGTGGATTGCTCCCTCTACGTGATGACGCCCGAGTACGGCGCGGCCAGCCAGTTGGAAAAAATCGACATGCTGGATTTCGCCGATTTCGTGGCCATCAACAAGTTCGATCGCAAGGGCGCGCTCGACGCGCTACGCGATGTGAGTAAGCAGGTCCAGCGTAACAAAAGCGATTTCTCCAAGCAGCCCGCTGACATGCCGGTATTCGGCACCATGGCCGCGCGCTTCAACGACGATGGCGTCACCGCGTTGTATCACGCGGTGTCGAATAAGCTTGCCGAGAAGGGGCTCAAGCCTGGTCCCTCGCGATTGCCTGTGGTGAACACCCGCCACTCCACCAACCAGACCCCGGTGGTACCGCCGGCGCGGGTGCGTTACCTGGCGGAAATTTCCGAAACGGTTAGGCGCTACAAGTCTCATGCGCTGGAGCAAGCGCGCATCGCACGCGAACGCCAACAATTGCTAGCGGCCAAGCATATGCTGGCCGCGGAGTGCAAGGAAGACAATGCCAGCCTGCAAATCCTGGCGGAAAGACGCGAAGAGAAACTCGATCGCGCGAGCAAGAGGCTGCTAGCCCAGTGGAATGACATGCAACGCGCCTACTCTGGTGAAGAGTATGTCGTGAAGATCCGCGACCGCGAGATTCGCACCAAGCTGACCTACACCTCCTTGTCGGGCACGGCCATTCGCAAGGTGGCGCTGCCCCGTTACGAAGACCAAGGCGAGCAACTCAAATGGGTGCTGCTAGAAAACGTACCGGGCTCCTTTCCTTATACGGCCGGCGTGTTCGCCTTCAAGCGCGAGAACGAAGACCCCACGCGCATGTTCGCGGGTGAGGGTGACCCTTTCCGCACCAACAAACGCTTTCATCTGCTGGCCAAGGAGATGCCCGCCAAGCGGCTGTCCACAGCGTTCGACTCGGTGACGCTGTATGGCTTCGATCCCGATCCGCGCCCGGATATTTACGGCAAGGTCGGCAACTCCGGCGTGTCCATCGCCACGCTGGAAGACATGAAGGTGTTGTACTCGGGTTTCGACCTGACGGCGCCCAACAACTCCGTGTCCATGACCATCAACGGTCCTGCGCCAACAATACTGGCCATGTTCATGAACACCGCCATCGACCAACAGTTGGACAAGTTCCGCAAGGACAACGGACGCCTTCCCACGCCGGACGAGGCTGAAAAGATCAAGGCGTGGACCCTTTCCACGGTGCGCGGCACGGTGCAGGCGGACATCCTGAAGGAAGACCAGGGCCAGAATACGTGCATTTTCTCCACGGAGTTCAGCTTGAAGGTGATGGGAGACATTCAGGAGTACTTCATCCGCCACGATGTGAAGAATTTCTACTCCGTGTCCATCTCTGGATATCACATCGCGGAAGCGGGGGCGAATCCCATCAGCCAACTGGCCTTCACCTTGTCCAACGGCTTCACCTTTGTCGAGGCCTATCTCGCGCGCGGCATGCATATAGACGACTTCGCGCCGAATCTGTCTTTCTTCTTTAGCAACGGCATGGACCCCGAGTACACTGTGATCGGGCGCGTGGCGCGCCGCATCTGGGCCGTGGCCTTGAAGAACAAGTACGGCGCCAACGAACGCTCGCAAAAACTCAAATACCATTGCCAGACTTCCGGGCGCTCGCTGCACGCGCAGGAAATCGATTTCAACGACATTCGCACCACGCTGCAAGCACTGATCGCCACCTACGACAACGCCAATAGCCTTCACACCAACGCCTACGACGAAGCCATCACCACGCCCACGGAAGAAAGTGTGCGGCGCGCCATGGCGATTCAGCTCATCATCAATCGCGAGTGGGGCTTGGCCAAGAACGAGAATCCCAACCAGGGCAGTTTCATCATCGAGGAGCTGACCGACCTGGTGGAAGAAGCTGTGCTCAAGGAATTCGAGGCCATCAGCACGCGCAGCGGCGTACTAGGAGCGATGGAGCTGGGCTACCAGCGCGGCAAGATTCAAGAGGAATCCCTCTACTACGAACACAAGAAGCACGACGGGTCTTATCCCATTGTCGGCGTGAACACCTTCCGTAATCCCCATGGAGATACCACCTCGGGCACGCTGGAACTCGCGCGTTCGACAGAAGAAGAGAAGCAGTCCCAGCTCAAGCGCCTGCGTGATTTCCACCGCCAGAATCAGGCCGAAAGCGCCTCGATGCTCAAGCGCTTACAACAGGCGGTCATCGAGAACTCAAACGTATTTGAAGTGTTGATGCAATCTGTGCGGGTATGTTCACTGGGACAAATTACCCATGCGCTCTTCGAGGTGGGCGGCCAATACCGGCGCAGCATGTAGACGGGACTCTACCTGTCGAATTTCCCGCTGGCCTCTGCCGACTTATCCGGCAGCAAAGCGCGGCCTTATCCACAAGTCTCTTATTAGCAATGGGTTAGTGTGTGGCACGGTAGCTGCGCTGCTGTAGGCAAGCAACTCACAGAGACCGCAATGAAAATAAATATCAAAACAATTATTGTCTCACTGGCTTTGGCCATGGGACTCTCGATTACTTCCGCCCACGCTGGCCCGTTCAAGTTTAGGTTTAGCGGAGTGGGTTCGGGATCGATCGGATCATCAACTACTTTCACTAACGCCCCGGTAAATCTTGATGTGAACGGGACTACCGGCTCTATATTGATTGAAGGTTTTGGGGGCGGATCCCTGGATGAGGAAGTCACGGTATCCGACAATTCGCCGGGGCCAATAACGATGGAGACGCTGACAGGGGAAATACTCAGTCTGGATGGACCCACCGACGAGTCGGGCGACGTCAGCGGCTTCGTGGATGTCCCAACTAGCGGGGGATCGGTTACGTTGACGAGCTTCGAGAAGGTCACTTTTTCGGTCCCCGAGCCTTCAGCCCTTGTCTTATTGCTTAGCTTTCCCGCGGCCTTATCCCTGAGGCGCCGCACCAGGTTGTAGACTTCCCTCCGCCGCGAAGTCTCCAATACGCCCTCACTCCGAGGGCGCATTGGTTTTCTAGAAGGCGTATTTCAAACTCACACCGATTGCCGTGACATCGGCCTCGCCAACCGTAGCCTCATCGCCAATTTTCGGGAAGTATTCGAGCTCGGCTCGGATCGCGAAGTTACTCGAGAAGTCATACTGCGCTCCCACGCCCCCTACAAGAGAAAACCCGCTGTCGCTCTCATTCGCCGCGAAGTCGCTCGTGACCTTGCCATTCCATCGTACAACTCCCAGTTTTCCGATCCAGGTGATATTCGAACCTCCCGGCAGAAAAAACACCGCTTGCACGGGGATACCACTCGCATCGAACTTCGCGGACCCTCCACCCACAAGAGTAAGCGACGTGCTCCGTAACCCCATGTATCCAATTTAGATACCTACAAAATCGTTGAACCGGTAGCCCGCATATAGCTTGCCTTGGATAGAGGAGGTATCGCAACTCGAAGTAGGGACGACCGTGTTCGTTGCCGTGTTGACAACCTCACACCCGCTCCCGTCACGGTTCAGGCCAATTCCGGCTCCCACGTAAAACTGCTCGGCCGATAGCGTGTCTTCGCACAACACCAGAGTGCTTGCGAGGAGGAAAGTGGAGCAGGCTTGGTTACGAGTCATTTTGGGCATGGGTGCGTACGGTTAGTTGGAAAAGCACATAGGGAGCGACGAGTATGCAGAGAGAATAACCTATCCTCGTCTGTTCCTAATCCTCCAGCCAGTTCGCTACCGCAATATGACGTAAAGACATTACCATTGCGGACCCATCGGATCATAATGAACAGTTGGTCAACACCGTGCTCGAGATGGCCGGGGTCGACGATGACCTGGCTGCTCGAGCCAGCGCCCATCTGGCTGACATGCAGGCAACATTCGAGCTGTGGCTGCGAGATGCCGGCTGCTCGCCAGCGAAGGCAACCGAGTTGGCCCCTATGCTGATGCTCTTTTACGAAGGCATCCGCGTTTCAAGCCGTCGCCGGCTGCCAGCCCGGCAGCAGTTGCAAGCGATCGAAACGACGATTCGCCTAGTCAGGAGCGCCATCCATTGAACACCGGCAACACTCTACCCGCCAAGAAATTCCGCGCAATCGATGGCCGGCGGCTCGCCTATGTGGAGGTGGGTATGGGCAAGCCCATCGTTCTACTGCACGGAAATCCAACCTCAAGCTATCTATGGCGCGACGTCATTCCTCCGCTGGCCGGAAGCTGGCATGTCATCGCACCCGATCTGATCGGTCACGGAGATTCAGACAAGCTTCCCGCATCCGAGGGCGCTGGCCGGTACAGTTTCGAGACGGCGTATTTCTATCTTGAGCGGCTGCTTGCGGAACTGACCGGCGAGCAACAGGTAACACTGGTGGTGCATGACTGGGGCAGCGCGCTGGGATTTCATTGGGCACGCCTGCACCCACGGCAGGTGCATGGCTTGGCCTATATGGAGAGCATTGTGAGGCCGTTGGGCTCCTGGGACGAGTGGCCCGAGAAGGCGCGAGGAATTTTCCAGGGCTTTCGCTCGGCCAAGGGGGAAGACTTGATCCTCAAGCGCAACCTGTTCATCGAAGGGGTGCTTCCCAGTTCGATTCTCAGGAAGCTGACAGAGGAGGAAATGGACGTCTATCGCGCTCCATTCCTCGAAGAGGCTGACCGGCAGCCGGTTCTGAACTGGCCGCGACAGATTCCCATCGGCGGTGAGCCGCCCCATATGGTCGCGCTGGTTCAGCAGTATGCGGACTGGCTGAGCCACAGCCCCGTCCCAAAGCTGTTCATCAATGCGGAGCCCGGCTCGATTCTGGTTGGCGCACAGCGGGAGTTCTGCCGCGGCTGGCCCAACCAGAAAGAGGTTACGGTACGAGGCTCACATTTCATTCAGGAAGACTCCGGCGCCGAAATCGGTCGTGCGGTGGCGGACTGGCTTTCCAAGCTCGGCTGAAAGAGGATCTCGTGTCCGGCGTGCCCGTTTTCATGGTGGCCAACCCGAGGCGTTTCACCTGCAACGTTGCATGCCCCCACGCTAGCGAACTAGGCAAGGCGTCGTGCACTTCGAAATCCAAAATCCGGCAGGATAGAAGTAATGCCGCGCAAGTTTTAGCTTTTCGCATGCGTTCAGGTTAGGATTCGCTCGCGCCGTCATAAAATATTCCCGCGAGAAAATGCTATGTGGGGCGCCGGCCTGGATTTTTCAGGTCCGGCTCCATGAATAAGATCCATCGGAGGAGACCGCTTGAGTCAGACCGACATCCTGGAACACGCCAATACCTTTCCGCGCCTGCTGCTCATGCACGTGGCGCGCGATGGGACGCGCACGGCTATTCGGGAAAAGAACTTGGGAATTTGGCAGAGTTGGACTTGGGCTCAGGTTTCTCAAGAAGTGCGGTGGTTGGCGTGCGGGCTGGCGTCTCAGGGTTTTGCGCGGGGAATGAACCTCGCCATCGTCGGGGACAACCGGCCCCGGTTGTATTGGGCATTTGCAGCGGCGCAATCTCTAGGCGGTGTTCCAGTACCCCTGTACCAGGATGCGATCACCACGGAGATGGAATATGTCCTAAACGACGCGGAAATCGAATTCGCCATCGTCGAGGACCAGGAGCAAGCGGACAAGCTGCTGGAGATCATGCCTCGCACGCCGCGATTGAAGCGCATCTTCTACGACGATCCGCGCGGCATGCGACACTACACCCAGCCCGCGCTCATGTCCTATGACCGGCTGCGCGCATTGGGACAAGCGTACGACCGCGAGCATCCCCAGTTTTTTGCGCGGAGCGTGGAGCAGACCAGGCCCGATGATGTGAGCGTGATGCTCTACACCTCGGGCACCACGGGTAAGCCCAAGGGGGTATGCCACACCCACGCGAGTTTGATCGCGGCCGCGCGGGGCGACATTGCCTTCGATGGCTTTACCGAGAACGAGGAAGTGTTGTCCTATTTGCCCATGGCATGGGTGGGCGATCATCTGTTTTCCTATGCGCAAGCCATGGTGGCGGGGTTCACCGTCAACTGCCCGGAATCTTCCGAAACCGTGATGACCGATCTGCGCGAAATCGGCCCCACTTATTACTTCGGCCCGCCGCGCGTGTTCGAAAATCTGCTCACGCAAGTGACGATCCGCATGGACGATGCGGCGCCCATCAAGCGCGCCATGTTCCACTACTTCATGGGCGTGGCGCGCCGTTGCGGCACGGATCTCATGGAAGGCAAGCCGGTGCCATTCAAGGACCGCTTGCTATATGCGCTAGGTAATTTCCTGGTTTACGCCCCGCTCAAGAACGTGCTGGGCATGAGCCGCATCCGCGTCGCCTATACGGGAGGCGCGGCCATCGGCCCCGATCTGTACGGCTTCTACCGCTCGCTGGGCATCAATTTGAAGCAACTCTACGGGCAGACGGAAACCGCGGCCTACGTATGCAAGCAGAAGAGCGGACAAACGAAGCTTGACGTAGTGGGCCGGCCCTTGGCCGGCGTGGAAGTCAAGATCGCCGAGAACGGAGAAGTGCTGGTTAAAACACCCAGCATGCTCAAGGAGTACTACCGGCGCCCCGACGCCACGGCGGAATCCATCACGCCCGACGGATACTTCATGACCGGAGACGCCGGCTTCTTCGACGCCGACGGCGATTTGAAAATCATCGACCGCGCGAAGGATGTGGGCCGGCTCCTCGACGGCACCTTGTTCGCGCCTCAGTTCATCGAGAACAAACTCAAGTTCTTTCCCCAGATCAAGGAAGCCGTTTGCTTCGGCGACAAGACCAGCCAGGTGTGCGCTTTCATCAACATCGACATGCAATCGGTGGGCAATTGGGCGGAGAAGAAGAATCTATCCTACGGTGGCTACGTGGATCTCGCCGGCAAGCCCGAGGTCTATGCGCTGATTCAGCAGTGCGTGGAAAAAGTAAACACCGATATCGCCGCGGATGAGCAACTGCGGGGGTCTCAGATCAAGAGGTTCCTCATCCTGCACAAGGAACTCGACGCCGATGACGATGAACTCACGCGCACGCGCAAGGTGCGGCGCGGCTTCGTCGCCCAAAAGTACGCGCCACTGGTGGATGCACTGTATTCGGACAAGACTTCGCAACACATCAAGACCCAAGTCAAGTTCGAAGACGGGCGCACGGGCCACATCGAAGCCACGCTGAAAATTCAGAATGCCGCCGTTTACCTGCCGGGCAGGAAAGCCGCATGAAGGCACGTGTGGCGGGGGGCGTCGTGCTCAAGCTGGATAACATCTCCCTGTCTTTCGGTGGCGTGAAGGCCCTGTCCGATGTCAGCTTGGATGTGCGCGAGCATGAAATCCGCGCCATCATCGGCCCCAACGGCGCGGGCAAGAGTTCGATGTTGAATGTGATCAACGGCGTGTACCACCCGAGCGCGGGATCGGTCACATTCAAGGGCAAGACGCGCAGCCAGATGCGCCCCCACGAGGCCGCCAGCCAGGGTATCGCCCGCACTTTTCAGAACATCGCACTGTTCAAGGGCATGAGCGTTCTGGACAATATCATGACCGGGCGCACGCTCAAGATGAAGGCGGGCTTCTTGTCTCAGTGCCTGTATTTCGGCCCCGCCTTGAAGGAAGAACTTGAACACCGCCGCAAGGTGGAAGAGATCATCGACTTTCTGCAAATCGAATCGGTGAGGAAAACACCCGTGGGGCGTCTTCCCTATGGCTTGCAAAAGCGCGTGGAATTGGGCCGGGCGTTGGCGGCCGAGCCCGAGTTGTTACTGCTCGATGAGCCCATGGCGGGGATGAACGTGGAGGAAAAACAGGACATGTGCCGGTTCATCCTGGACGTGAACGATGAGTTCGGCACCACCATCGTGCTCATCGAACACGACATGGGCGTGGTCATGGATCTGTCCGACCGCGTCGTGGTGCTCGACTACGGCCGCAAGATCGGCGATGGCACGCCCCAGGAAATTCGCGCTAACCAGGCCGTCATCAGCGCCTATCTCGGAGTGAAACACTGATGGGATTTTTCATCGAGGTCTTGCTCGGCGGGTTGATGGCGGGCGTGCTCTATTCCCTAGTGGCTCTGGGCTTCGTATTGATTTTCAAAGCCTCGGGCGTGTTCAATTTCGCCCAGGGTGCCATGGTGCTGTTCGCGGCTCTGACCTTCGTGCGGCTGATGGAAATTTTCAACATGCCCATGCTGCTGGCGCTGACCCTCACGGTCGCGGTGATGGCCGCGCTCGCGGTGGTGATCGAGCGCGTGGTGTTGCGACCATTGGTGAACCAGCCAGGTATCGCCCTCTTCATGGCCACCCTTGGAATTTCCTACTTTCTCGACGGTTTCGGGCAAGCGGTATGGGGAAGCGACGTCTATAAGCTCGATGTCGGCATCCCGAAGCAGCCCATCATGCTCCTTGAGAATGTATTTCCAGGCGGCATACTGGTGTCAAGCGAGGATCTGGTAGCCACCGTCGTGGCGGGGTTGCTGGTCGCGGGGCTGGCCTTGTTTTTTCAGAAGACCCGCATCGGCCGGGCCTTGCGCGCCGTGGCGGACGATCACCAAGCTGCCCAGTCCGTGGGCATTCCGCTCAACTACATCTGGGTCATCGTATGGACCGTCGCCGGCTTGGTGGCCTTGGTGGCCGGCATCATGTGGGGCTCCAAGCTGGGGGTGCAGTTCTCCCTGACCTTCGTCGCGCTCAAGGCATTGCCCGTACTGATCCTGGGCGGATTCGAATCGATCCCGGGTGCCATCGTGGGCGGCCTCATCATCGGCGCGGGCGAGAAACTGGCGGAGATCTATCTCGGCCCCTTGGTCGGCGGTGGCATCGAGAATTGGTTTGCTTATGTGGTGGCATTGTTGTTCCTCCTGGTACGCCCAGAGGGTTTGTTTGGAGAGAAGCACATTGACCGCGTCTGAACGGCGAGGGAGGAGGGAGGAGGGCGGAAAGAGTGAAAACCTTCCGCCGCCCGCTTTCGTCTTTCGCCTAACGGCACCCGCCTCGCGCCTCACGCCTCACGCTTTTCCCATCCCCCCTCCCTAACGCAATGCTTTACCGCGAAGCCGGCCAATTCAAAACTACCTACGCCGCCGACCAGGCGGTGTTCCCCATTGCCCAGGACCGTTGGTTCATCGCGATATGGATCATTCTGGGCTTTGTGGTGGTGCCGGTGTTCGCCAACGAATATTTTCTGCGCGCCATCCTCATTCCCTTCGTGATCATGGCGCTGGCCGCCTTGGGGCTCAATTTGCTCGTGGGTTACTGCGGCCAGCTCTCGCTGGGCACGGGTGGCTTCATGGCGGTGGGAGCCTACGCGGCCTACAACTTTTGCCTGCGCATTCCGGAATTGAATCCCATCTTGGCGTTCTTGCTCGCCGGCGGGTGCGCGACCTTGGTGGGCATCTTGTTCGGGATTCCTAGCCTGCGTATCAAGGGTTTTTACTTGGCGGTGGCCACGCTCGCCTCGCAATTTTTCCTCGAGTGGCTGTTCAACCGGGTGCAATGGTTCACCAACTACACCCCCTCGGGATCCATTAGCGCGCCCCCGGTCACGCTGTTCTCGCTCAGTTTCGAAACACCTACGCGCAAATACTTCCTGTGCTTGGTCATCCTGGTGATTTTCGCCGTGGTGGCGAAGAATTTGGTGCGCGGGCGCACCGGCCGCGCATGGATGGCGACGCGGGACATGGATGTGGCGGCGGAGATCATCGGCATCCGTCCCATGTATGCCAAGCTCTCGGCCTTCGCCGTGAGCTCGTTTTTCGTGGGCGTCGCGGGTGCCTTGTGGGCTTTCGTGCATCTGGGCTCCTGGGAGCCGGCTGCCTTCGATATCAATCGCTCCTTCAGCATCTTGTTCATGATCATCATCGGCGGGTTGGGCTCCATCGCCGGGGCTTTTCTGGGCGCGGCATTCATCACCACGCTTCCGCTGATATTGAACCAGGCACCGCAATGGTTTGGCTTCACGCTCTCCACGGCGATGATTTCGCACTTAGAATTCATGATCTTCGGCGCGCTGATTCTGTTCTTCTTGATCGTCGAGCCCCTGGGACTGGCCAGATTGTGGAGGATAGGCAAGGAGAAGCTCAGGCTGTGGCCCTTCCCGCATTAATGTCTTGAATACCGAATCAAGCTTCGCACGTTAGAGCAACTTTTCCACCGGAGGACACGAATATGAAAACGGCTTGGATATCCAAGATGACCTGCACCGCGCTGGCGCTTGCCAGCGCGGTGTGCGCCACGGCCCCCGCCACGGCGAACGAGCAATTCATTCCCGTGCTGGTCTACCGCAGCGGACCCTACGCACCCAATGGCATCCATTGGGCCAACGGCTTCGTCGATTACTTGAACCTCATCAATGATCGCGATGGAGGTATCAACGGCGTCAAGATCGCCTACGAGGAATGCGAAACCGGTTACGCCACCGATCGCGGCGTGGAATGTTATGAACGCCTAAAGGGCAAGGGCGTAACGGGCGCGGCGGTGTTCAATCCGCTGTCCACCGGCATTACCTACGCCCTCACGGAAAAGGCCCCCGTGGATAAGATTCCCATCATCACCATGGGCTATGGCCGCTCGGAATCCGCCGATGGGCGCGTATTCCCGTGGAATTTCCCTCTGCTCGGCACCTATTGGACGGCCGCCGACATACTAATTCAGCACTTGGCCAAACTTTCTGGTGGCGCGGAGCATTTGCGCGGCAAGAAAATTACGCTGGTGTATCACGACTCACCCTACGGCAAGGAACCGATTCCTCTCCTGCAAGAGCGCGCGCGCCGGCACGGATATACGCTCATCACCATTCCCGTGACTCACCCAGGCGTGGAGCAGAAGGCGGCATGGTTACAAGTGCGCCAGCAACAGCCCGATTACGTGCTGCTATGGGGCTGGGGCGTGATGAACTCCACCGCCATCAAGGAAGCGGCGGCGGTGAATTTCCCGCGCGAGAAAATGTTTGGCGTGTGGTGGGCCGGTGCGGAGCCCGATGTACTGCCAGCCGGCGCGGGAGCGAAAGGTTACAACGCCATCGCGTTACAGCACTCCGCTGAAAAGGCGGCGGTTCACCAGGACATCCTCAAGCACATCCATGACAAGGGCAAGGGTGCGGGCAAGAAAGAGGACGTGGGGAACGTGCTCTACAACCGCGGATTGATCAACGCGCTGCTGGTGGTGGAATCCATCCGCACGGCACAGGGGAAGTACGGCAAAAAGCCGCTCAGGGGCGAAGAAGTGCGCTGGGGCATCGAGAATCTGAACCTCGACCAAGCCAGGATCAAGCAGGCGGGTTTTTACAGCATTCTGCAGCCCATCAAAGTCTCCTGCAACGATCACGAAGGCGTGCGCCACGCGCGCATTCATCAGTGGGATGGTGCCAAGTGGAACTTCGTGTCGGGATGGATGGAGGGTGACAACGGCATTTTGCGCCCCATGGTGGAAAGCGCGGCGGCGAAGTATGCGAAAGAGAAAAACATCACCCCAGGTTGCCTCAAGAGCTAAGGCTACAACATTGACTACCGTATGCTGGTGCTGAGCAACGTCGAAGTCATCTACGACCACGTCATCCTCGTGTTGAAGGGGGTGTCGTTGCACGTCGATGCTGGGAATATCGTGGCGCTGTTGGGCGCAAATGGGGCCGGGAAGTCGACCACACTCAAGGCCATATCGAACCTGCTGCGGGCCGAACGCGGTGAAGTCACCAAGGGAACCGTCGAACTTAACGGTGAAAGAGTCGATCGCTTAAGTCCGCCGGATCTGGTGCAGCGTGGCGTGGTGCAAGTGATGGAGGGGCGGCATTGCTTCGCTCACCTCACGGTTGAAGAGAATCTCATGACCGGCGCCTTCACCCGCAAGGCCAGCCGGGCAGAAATCGCGGCGGATTTGGAAAAAGTCTATGCCTACTTCCCCAGGCTCAAGCAGCGGCGTGGGAGCCAGTCCGGTTACACCTCCGGGGGCGAGCAACAAATGACCGCCGTGGGCCGCGCGCTCATGGCGCGCCCGCGCATGATTCTCTTGGATGAGCCCAGCATGGGTTTGGCGCCACAGGTGGTGGAGGAGATATTCGAGATCGTGAAGGATCTCAACGCCAAGGAGAACGTGAGCTTCCTGCTCGCCGAACAAAACACCATGGTGGCGCTGCGCTACGCCAACTACGGCTACATACTGGAAAACGGGCGCATCGTCATGGAAGGCAGCGCCACCAGCTTGAGTTCCAACGAGGACGTGAAGGAGTTCTACCTGGGATTGAGCAGCGGCGAGCGCAAGAGTTTTCGCGATACCAAGCATTACCGGCGGCGCAAAAGGTGGCTTGCGTAACTTCCGTGAGGCGTGAAACGTGAAGCGTGAGGAACCCCAGTTCGGTTCACGTTTCACCCTTCACCTTTCACCCTTCACCCTTCACGCACATATGAAATACTTCGATGACCTGGAAACCCGTTCCGCTGAAACGCGCGAACGCGCACAGTTCTCCGCGCTGCAAGACCAGATCGGCAACGCGAAGAAGAACGCACCCTACTTCACCCGGCTGCTGTCCGGCGTGCAGCCCTACGAAGTGAAAGACCGCTTGGCGCTGGCAAAGCTGCCGGTGACTCGTAAGTCCGATCTCATCGCATTGCAACGGAAGGAACTTCCCTTCGCCGGGATGACGGCAATGGATGTGAGAAGACTCGGCCGCGTGTTCGCCTCCCCTGGCCCCATTTACGATCCGCAAGGCGATAAGAAAGATTACTGGGGGATTGGACGCGCGCTTTTTGCAGCAGGATTTCGCGAAGGCGATCTGGTGCACAACACCTTCTCCTATCACTTCACGCCCGCGGGCTTCATGTACGACCTGGGCGCGCAGAGCATCGGATGCCCGGTATTCCCCGCAGGGGTAGGGCAGACGGAATTGCAGGTGCAGACCATCTCCGATCTAAAGCCGGTTGCTTACGCCGGGACGCCTTCCTTTCTGAAAATTCTGCTGGAAAAGGCGGACGAACTGGAACTCGATATCAGCCACATGCAAAAGGCTGCCGTAGGCGGAGAAGCCTTCCTGCCACCACAGAAGAAATTATTCGCCGAGCGCGGCATCGTGGCCTATCAAAGCTACGGAACCGCCGATCTCGGTTTGATCGCCTACGAAACGCCGGCGCGCGAGGGGCTGGTGGTGGACGAAGGCGTCATCGTCGAAATCGTTCGTCCCGGCACGGGCGATCCCGTGCCCGATGGAGAGGTCGGTGAAGTCGTCGTCAGCACGTTCACGCCCAGTTATCCTCTGATCCGCTTCGCCACCGGCGATATGTCCGCGGTGCTCGCTGGAACCAGCCCCTGCGGGCGCACGAACATGCGCATCAAGGGCTGGATGGGACGCGCCGACCAGACCACCAAGGTGCGCGGCATGTTTGTGCATCCCTCGCAGGTTGCCGAAGTGCTGAAGCGCCACAAGGAAGTGCTGCGCGCGCGCCTGGTCGTGACGCACGACGCCGAGCGCAACGACCAAATGACCTTGCGCTGCGAAGTCAGCGACATGCCCGAGGGGCTATCCCAAGCCTTGAGCGAAAGCGTGCGCGATCTATGCAAGGTACGGGGCAGCGTGGAAGTCATGGCCCCCGGAACTTTGCCTAATGACGGCAAGGTGATCGACGACCAGCGCAGGTATGACTAGGGTCTGTTGGAGGACATCGCCTTGGACGGCGAAAAATTGCGCTGGTCTGACTCCCTAGTCATTCGCGGCCTAGAATCCCTACCCATCCGTTTTCGAGCGAACTAGAATGACCCATTCGATCAGCCGCTATCCCATTCCTAAACTCGAGGACTTGCCCGAGGACATTCGCGACAAGATGCGGCAAGTGCAAGACAAGGCCGGCTTCATACCGAACGTTTTTGTCGCGCTGGCCCACCGCCCCGATGAATTCCGTGCCTTTTTCGCCTACCACGATGCCCTCATGCTGCGCGATTCGGGCTTGACCAAGGCCGAGCGAGAAATGATCGTGGTGGCCACGAGCGGCGTGAACCAATGCCTATACTGCGTGATAGCGCACGGCGCCATCCTGCGCATTTACGCCAAGAATCCGCAAGTCGCCGACCAAGTGGCGACCGATCATCGCAAGGCGGATATCAGCGCGCGCCAAAAGGCCATGCTCGATTTCGCCTGTAAGCTGGCGCGCACGCCCGAGGCCATGCTGGATTCCGACTATCAATCGCTACGCGGCCACGGTTTTAGCGAGGAAGATATTTGGGACATCGGCGCCATCACCGCCTTTTTTGCCCTCTCCAACCGCATGGCGCATCTAACCGCCATGCGGCCCAACGATGAGTTTTACTTGATGGGCCGGGTACCGCCACCGGCGAAAAAATAGCGTATCCGCGGCAAGGAATATCTTGCCCATGACCACGGTTCGCCGCTTGCTTTCGCTATAATTCGCTAACGTTCTGATAGATATGGCAACGGCATCACGAATGCCTGAGCGTCCTCATCACCCCTTCCACGGAAAGCCGACTCCATGGCTGCATTACCGGATACCGATCCGCAAGAAACCGATGAATGGCTAGACGCCCTGGAAGGCGTGCTCGCCCAAGAAGGCCCCCAGCGAGCGCACTACCTTCTTGAACAACTGGTGGAGAAAGCGCGCCGTTCCGGTGCGTATCTTCCCTATAGCGCCAACACCGGCTACATCAACACGATTCCGGTATCGCAGGAAGCGAAGTCTCCGGGCGATCACGAACTGGAGCACCGCATCCGTTCCTACGTGCGCTGGAACGCGGCGGCGATGGTCTTGCGCGCCAACAAGGATTCCAATGTCGGCGGCCACATCGCGAGCTTTGCCTCAGCCGCGACTTTGTACGACGTGGGCTTCAATCATTTCTGGCATGCACCCTCGGACAAACACGGCGGCGACCTGGTGTTCGTGCAAGGGCACTCGGCCACGGGCGTGTACGCGCGCGCCTTCATGCTGGGGCGGCTGACGGAGGAGCAACTCAATAATTTCCGCCGCGAGGTGAATGGCAAGGGGCTGTCCTCCTATCCGCACCCGTGGCTCATGCCCGATTTCTGGCAATTCCCCACGGTGTCCATGGGGCTCGGGCCCATCATGGCCATCTACCAAGCGCGCTTCATGAAGTACCTGCAAGACCGCGGCATTCTCGATACAGACGGCCGCAAGGTGTGGTGCTTCCTGGGCGATGGCGAGATCGACGAGCCCGAATCCATGGGCGCCATCGGCGTGGCCGCGCGCGAAAAACTGGATAACCTGGTCTTCGTGGTCAACTGCAATCTGCAACGGCTCGACGGGCCGGTACGGGGCAACGGCAAGATCATCCAGGAGTTGGAGGCGGATTTTCGCGGAGCTGGGTGGAACGTGATCAAGGTGATCTGGGGTGGCTATTGGGACCCGCTCCTCGCGCGCGATACCAACGGTTTGCTGCAAAGGCGCATGGAAGAAGCCGTGGATGGCGAGTACCAGACCTTCAAATCCAAGGATGGCGCTTACGTACGCAAGCACTTCTTCGGCAAGTACCCGGAACTGGCCGCCATGGTATCCAACATGACGGACGACGATATCTGGCGGCTCAACCGTGGTGGCCACGACCCGCACAAGGTGTACGCGGCTTATGCAGCGGCCTGCGCCCATCAAGGCCAGCCCACCGTGATCCTGGCCAAGACCATCAAGGGCTACGGCATGGGCGAGGCGGGCGAAGCGCAGAACATCACCCATCAACAGAAGAAGATGGGCACGCACTCGCTCAAGGCCTTCCGCGACCGCTTCGAGCTTCCGATTCCTGACGAAAAATTGGAGGAGGTGCCCTTCCTCACCTTCCCAGAGGATTCGCCGGAGTTGGAATACATGCGCCAGCGCCGCGAGGCCCTGGGCGGCTATCTGCCCACGCGCCGCCGCCAAGGCGATACGCTGGACATTCCGCCTCTCACCGCCTTCGAGCCGCTACTCAAAAGCTCGGAAGAACGCGAGTTGTCCACTACCATGGCCTACGTGCGCATGCTGGCCATACTGCTGCGGGACAAGAATATTTCCAAACGCATCGTACCCATCGTGCCCGACGAATCCCGCACCTTCGGCATGGAGGGCATGTTCCGGCAGCTTGGCATCTGGTCCTCGGTGGGGCAGCTCTACACGCCCCAGGACGCCGACCAACTGATGTTCTACAAGGAAGATAAGCACGGCCAGATTTTGCAGGAGGGCATCAACGAGCCTGGCGCCATGTCCTCGTGGATCGCGGCGGCGACGTCGTATTCGACCCACGGCGTGACCATGATTCCCTTCTACATCTACTACTCGATGTTTGGTTTTCAGCGCATCGGGGACCTGGCCTGGGCGGCCGGAGACCAGCGTGCGCGCGGATTCCTGCTGGGCGCCACGGCCGGGCGCACCACCTTGAACGGCGAAGGCTTGCAGCACGAAGACGGGCACAGCCACTTGCAGGCGGCCACCATTCCCAATTGCATCGGCTACGACCCCACCTTCGCCTACGAAGTCGCGGTGATCATCCATGACGGGCTGCGCCGCATGTACAAGGCGCAAGAGGACGTTTTCTACTACGTCACGCTCATGAACGAGAATTACACCCACCCCGAAATGCCCGCCGGATGCGAGGCGGGAATCTTGAAGGGAATGTATCTTCTCGGTGAGGCGCGAGGCGTGAGGCGTGAGGCGCAGGTTCAGTTGTTGGGATCGGGTACGATTCTGCGTGAGGTACAGTTTGCCGCGGAGTTGCTCGAGAAGGATTGGAAGGTCCTGGCCGGTGTCTGGAGCTGCCCGGGGTGGACGGAGTTGCGGCGCGACGGCATTGCAACGGATCGCTGGAACATGTTGCATGCGGAGCAGGCACCCCGGGTGAGTTATGTGGAGCAATGCCTGAAGGGCCGCCCGGGCCCTGTCATCGCGGCCACGGACTACATGCGCAGCTTGGCGGAAGGGATTCGCCCCTGGGTACCCGCGCGGTACACGGTGCTGGGTACCGATGGATTCGGGCGCTCGGACACGCGCGAGCAACTGCGCCGGTTCTTCGAGGTTGATCGTTACTACGTGACGATCGCCGCGCTCAAGGCGCTGGCGGATGAAGGCAAGATTCCGGCGAAAACCGTGACACAGGCGCTCAAAAAGTACAACATTGACCCTGACAAACCGGCGCCATGGACGGTCTAGGGAAAGCAAACACATTGGGGAGGCAACGTTGGGTGCAGTGAGAGAAGTACTGGTACCGGATATCGGCGATTTCAAGGACATTCCCGTCATCGAAGTCATGGTCAAACCGGGCGACCGGGTGAAGGCGGAGGATTCCCTGGTCACGCTCGAAAGCGACAAGGCCACCATGGATGTGCCCGCTCCCTTCGCGGGCGTGGTGCGCGATCTCAAACTCAAGCTGGGCGACAAGGTATCCGAGGGCGTGTTGGTGTTGACCATCGAGACGGAAGACGCGGCCGCCAGCCCGCCTGTCGCGAAGCCACCCGCACCTGCCGCCGTGGCGCCCGGGGCCTCAGCTCCCGCGCCCGCCGCGATGGCGGCCCCAACTTCGGCCCCAGCGGCAATCGACGAGAAATCCTTTGCCCGCGCCCATGCAAGCCCTGCCGTACGGCGCTTCGCACGTGAATTAGGCGTGGACTTAGGCCAGGTCGGTGGCAAAGGCCCCAAGGGCCGCATCCTCAAGGAGGACATTCAAGAGTTCGTGAAAGGCGCGCTCACCCGGCCCAGCGCCGCTCCTGGCGCGGGGTTGGGCTTCAATCTGCCGGCCATGCCCACTGTGGACTTCGCGAAGTTCGGGCCCGTGGAGAACAAGCCGCTCTCGCGCATCAAGAAGATTTCCGGCGCCAATCTGCACCGCAATTGGGTTTCCATCCCCCACATCACCCAAAACGACGAGATCGACATCACGGAGATGGAGGCCTTCCGCAAGCAGCTTGGCGATGAGGTTCAAGGCGTGAAAATCACGCCCCTCGCCTTTCTGATCAAGGCGGCCGTCGCCGCGCTCAAGCGCTACCCGCAGTTCAATGCCTCGCTCGCGGCCGATGGCGAAAACCTGGTTCTCAAGCAGTACTACCACATCGGTGTGGCGGTCGACACACCCAAGGGCTTGGTGGTACCCGTCATACGCAATGCCGACCAGAAGGGCATCGTGCCATTGGCGAAGGAGTTGGGCGAGACCAGCGCGCGGGCACGCGATGGCAAGCTCGGGCCCGCCGAGATGCAAGGCGGATGCTTCTCCATTTCCAGCTTGGGTGGTATCGGCGGCACGCATTTCACCCCCATCATCAACGCCCCCGAGGTGGCCATTCTCGGGGTGGCGCGCTCCGCCATGAAACCCGTCTGGAAGGACGGGCAGTTCGTGCCACGTTTGATTCTGCCGGTGTCGCTCTCCTACGATCACCGCGTGATCGACGGCGCGGAGGGCGCGCGCTTCGTGAGCTATCTGAACACCGTGCTGAGCGACATCCGCCGCATGATGCTCTAGGCGCGGTTGGCATCCCACAAATCTTGTCCCACGGGCATTCTCGGCGGGACCTTCGACCCCATCCACTACGGCCATTTGCGCCTGGGGGAGGAGTTGGGTGATGCGCTGGGCCTGGAGCACGTAAGGCTGGTTCCGGCGAAACTCCCGCCCCATCGCGCCGAACCCGAGGTCAGCGCGCAACACCGCTTGGCCATGGCCCGCTTGGCGGCTGCCGGAAATCCTCTCTTCGTGGTGGATGACCGGGAGCTGCGCCGCGAAGGGCCCAGTTACACCGCCGACACGCTGCTGGAACTGCGCAATGAATTGGGGAATCAAGTTCCACTATGCCTCATGCTTGGGGTGGATGCCTTCGTGGCGCTCATGACTTGGTCGCGCTGGCGCCAGCTGTTCGATCTGGCACACCTCGTCATCGCAACGCGGCCTGGCTACAGCCTTGAAGTAGGCCAACTCCCCGAGCCCCTGGGTGCCATCACCAGAGAAAGGATCGCCACGGGATTCGGCACAGCGCCCAGCGGCTGCGTCCTCATCAGGGAAATCGCCGCCTTGGACATCTCCGCCAGCAGCATTCGCCAAGCCCTCGCGCGGCGCCATAGCACGCGTTATTTGCTACCCGATTCGGTTCTCGACTATATTCGGGCCCATCATCTATACCGAGGTACGCATGGAGGTTGACCAACTGAAGCAGATCGTCATGAACGCATTGGAGGAAATCAAAGGCCTGGATATTGTCGCTCTCGACACGCACAAGCTCACCGCCATGTTCGATTACGTGGTGGTGGCCACGGGGGATTCCGCCCGCCAAACCAAGGCCCTGGCCATGAACGTGCACGAAAGGGCCAAGGAAGCCGGGGGGCAAGTCGTCGGGATGGAAGGAGAGCAGAGCGGAGACTGGGTGCTGGTGGATCTGGGAAGTATTGTCGTGCACGTCATGCTCCCCGCTGTCCGGGAGTACTACAACCTCGAAGAGCTTTGGGGCAGCGCCAGCGCGCGCAGACCCCGCAAAGAGCGCCCTGCGGCAGGCGCAAATAGGCCAACGGCATGAAAAACCGCAAAGTCCCCTCTAAAAGACTTTAAGAATCAGCCAAAATTGCGCGATAACAAGCGTACTACATGAAAGTCCGCATTGTTACCGTGTCAAACCGAGCACCTCAGTGGATTCAACAAGGATATGACGAGTACGCGCGCCGCCTGCCGCGCGAGCTGGCGCTTGAACTCGTGGAAGTCAAGCCCGAACCCCGCGAGGCGGGCGTTCTCAGCATTAAGGAGATTCATCAGCTAAAGAACGCGGAAGCCGGACGCATTCGTCCTGCCCTCGCGGGATTCGAGGCGGTGGTCGCCCTCTATGAGAAGGGCACGTCCTACACCACCTTGGCCCTCGCGCAAGTCATCAAATCCTGGCAAGAAGATGCGAAGGACGCTGCCTTTGTCATCGGCGGGGCCGACGGCCTGGCGGAAGAACTCACGCAAGCCGCTCATGTGCGAATGTCCCTCTCCGCCATGACGCTTCCTCACCAGTTCGTACGCGTAATGCTCGCCGAGCAGCTCTACCGCGCGGCTTCCATCCTCTATAACCATCCTTACCACCGAGCCTGACGTGCACCAATTCGAACGCAGGGTCTACCTCGCCTCCCGCAGCTCTCGCCGCCGCGAGTTGCTCAAACAAATCGGGGTGAACTTCGAGATCTTGCTACTGCGAGAGGGCCCTAACCGGGCCGCCGACGTGGACGAAACGCCAGCCGGAACCGAATCTCCCACGGATTACGTGACACGTGTCGCTCTGGCGAAGGTGGAAGCCGGCTGGGCCCGGTTGATCCAACGGCGGCTGACGCGCTTTCCCGTGCTATCAGCCGATACCTCTGTCACGGTAAACGGTGCGATTCTCGGCAAACCCACCGATCGCGAACAAGCCGCGGCCTTCTTGACCTCTCTTTCCGGCGCATCCCACCATGTACACACTTGCGTGGCGGTGAAGTTCAACCAACACGCAGAGCATCTGGTTTCCACTACCGAGGTCACGTTTAGGGAACTCACCGAAACGGAAATCAGGCAATATATCTCCACGGGCGAGCCCTACGATAAGGCAGGCGGCTATGCCATACAAGGCCGGGCCGCGTCCTTCATCAGCAAAATCTCCGGTAGCTATTCGGGCGTCGTGGGGCTCCCGCTCTTTGAAACCAGCCAAGTTCTAAGCAAGTTCGGCTTCGACCCATAATCCTCGCAACTCCCTTGTGACCGACGAGATCCTCATCAACGTAACCCCGCAAGAAACCCGTGTCGCGGTCATACAACAAGGTGTGGTGCAAGAGCTGCACGTGGAGCGCGCGAGCAGCCGTGGGTTGGTCGGCAACGTCTACCTGGGCGTGGTAAGCCGGGTGCTGCCGGGCATGCAATCGGCATTCATCGGCATTGGCCTGGAGCGCGCCGCCTTTCTCCACGTGGCCGATATCTGGGAGCACCGCCAAAGCGAAGAACCACGCCCCATAGAGCGCATCCTGCACGACGGGCAGAAAGTCCTGGTGCAGGTCATCAAGGATCCCATCGGTACCAAGGGCGCGCGGCTTGCCACCCAAATCAGCATTGCCGGCCGCCTACTGGTCTATCTGCCACAGGAAACGCATATCGGCATCTCCCAGCGCATCGAGGACGAGACCGAGCGCGCCCACTTGCGGGAAACCTTGCAGAAACTCCTGTCACCGGAATCCAAGGGCGGATTCATCGTTCGCACCATGGCGGAAACCGCCGGCGTGAGCGAACTCACCTCCGATATTGGCTACTTGCAACGCCTTTGGGGCGATATCGAGGAGCGATCGCACCATGTGACCGCGCCTTACTTGCTCTACCAGGATCTGACGCTGAGCCACCGCGTCTTGCGCGACATCGCCAATGAGCAGACTTCGCGAATCCTGGTGGACTCGCGCGAGACTTACCAAAAGCTGCTGGGTTTTGCCCAGGAGTACACGAGCTGCTTTGCCGAGCGCATCAATCACTACGGCGGCGAGCGGCCCCTGTTCGATCTTTACGGCATCGAAGAGGAGATAGAGCAAGCGCTCGCTCGCCGCGTTCCGCTCAAATCAGGCGGGTATCTCGTTCTGGATCAGACAGAGGCCCTCACCACCGCTGATGTGAACACAGGGGGTTTTGTCGGCGGGCGCAGCTTTGACGACACCATCTTCAAGACCAACGTGGAGGCGGCCCATGTCATTGCACGCCAACTGAGGCTGCGCAATCTTGGCGGCATCATCATCGTGGACTTCATCGACATGGAGAACGATAGCCACAAGGAGTCTGTTCTCACGGAGTTCAAGAAGGCCCTCGCCCTCGACCGGACGCGGGTCACGGTAAACGGATTCACCACCTTGGGTCTGGTGGAGATGACCCGTAAGCGTACGCGGGAAAGCTTGGCTCACACGCTGTGTGAACCGTGCGCGACATGCCAGGGCCGGGGGGAACTCAAAACGCCGCAAACCGTGTGTTACGACATTCTGCGGGAGCTGCTGCGCGAAGCGCGCCAATTCAGCGCCAAGGAGTTCCGCATTCTGGCCTCCCAGAAAATCATCGATTTGTTCCTGGACGAGGAATCCCAAAGTTTGGCCATGCTGGGGGATTTCATCGGCAAACCCATCTCCTTGCAAGTGGAGACGCTCTACAACCAGGAGCAGTACGACATCGTCCTCATGTAAACCCCCATTCCTTCCCCGCCCTTCATTTTCCGCCCGCATTGACCGATACCAGGCTGCGCGCGGAGGGGTCCGCGAATCGGATGGAAGCACAAAGGGGAGCACTCATGGGCAATGCCAAGTTTCGGCTGATTACACGCAGCGATTTCGATGGGTTGGTCTGCGCGGTTTTGCTGCGCGAGTTGGACATGATCGACGACATCTTGTTTGTGCATCCCAAGGATATGCAAGATGGCAAGGTCGCGGTGACGCCAACGGACATCACCACGAATTTGCCCTATGTGCCCGGCGTTCATCTGGCATTCGACCATCACGCCTCGGAGACCTTGCGCAATTCCATCCGGGGGAAGAATCACATCATCGATCCGCATGCACCCTCGGCCGCGCGCGTTGTCCATGAATACTACGGCGGCCGCGCCAAGTTTCCCGGAATCAACCCAGAAATGAGGGCAGCGGTGGACAAGGCCGACTCGGCGCAGTACTCGCGAGAGGAAATCCTCAATCCCGCCGGCTGGGTTCTTCTGAACTATCTAATGGATGCCCGCACGGGCTTGGGCCGCTTTCGCGAGTTCCGTGTCTCCAACTACCAGTTGATGATGGACCTCATTTCCTACTGCGCCGGTCACTGCATCGATGAAATTCTCTCGCTGCCGGACGTCAAGGAACGCGTGGAACTCTACTTCCAGCACGAGAGCAAGGCGCGCGAACAGATACTTCGTTGCACTTCGGTCTATCAGAACGTGGCGGTGCTGGATTTGCGCGAGGAAGATCCGATTTTCGCCTGCAACCGCTTCTTGATTTACGCCCTGTTCCCGGAGGCCAATGCCTCCATCCATGTGCTATGGGGATTGAAAAAGCAAAATACCGCGCTTGCCACCGTCAAGTCCATTCTCAACAAGGCATGCACGAGCGATATTGGCGCGGTGATGTTGCAACATGGCGGTGGCGGGCACGAAGCGGCGGGCACCTGCCAGCCAGAGAACGACCGGGCAGACCAGGTACTGCGCGAAGTAGTGGATCGGTTGAACGCCGATGACTGGGCCCGGCGGCCCAAGGCCAAGAATTACGCCTAGCCGCCCCGCTCAAATGGCTTGTAGCGCGGGCTTCTTGTGAGGCGTTCTGCGAGCCCCCGTCTTATTGCCTTCGTTTAAGAGGAAATCCACGAGGTCTTCCTCGGACAGCGGTTTGCTGTAGTAATAGCCCTGCACTTCGTCGCAGCCCTGCTGCACCAGGAATTCGGCTTGGGCGAAATTCTCCACTCCCTCCGCCACGACGGTAAGTTGCAGGCTGTGCGCCATGTTGATGATGGTGCGCGCAATGGCGCAGTCGCTCGGATCCTCGGGCACTCCCCGAATGAACGAGCGGTCGATCTTCACGCAGTCCAGTGGCAGGCGCTTCAAGTAAGCGAGCGAAGAGTAGCCAGTACCGAAATCATCCACCGTGAGATGCACGCCCATCTTCTTGAACTCGCCAAGTAATTTCATGGCTTGATCGGGGTCGTGCATGACAGTGCTCTCGGTGATCTCCAATTCTAGCCAGTGTGCCTCGATCCGCGCCTGCGCAAGGGAGTCACGTACATCTTTTAGCAGCGAAGCTTGCACGAATTGGCGCGCGGACAGATTCACCGCGACGCGAAGCGGAGGAAGTCCCATGTCTTGCCAGGCACGCCGGTGCATGCAAGCGGTTCGAATTGCCCAGGCGCCGATACCGAC